>VGRQ01000246.1 GCA_016875315.1 Deltaproteobacteria bacterium
CGCGGCGGAGGTTCATTTCGGGTCCTGGGTGTCGGTGTCGTCGCCGCCGGACGCCACCACCGTCCCCGAGGGATTGAACACGTGTGTCACCAGCTCCACGCAGTTGTCACACAGCTCCTCGCTCTCCAGATCGCCCGGGTCCTCACCCCACCACACCACCACCCGCACCTCGCGCATCCACGGCGAGAGCATCTCGTTGAGGGCGTCGCCGCCGAGCATGTTGCCCATCATCGACTGCGTCAGGTCGCTCGATCCGAGCGACTCCTCGAGGTTGCCGTCGGTGGTGTCTTGTTCGTCGGACATGCCCTGGAGGTCGGAGATGGCGCTGCTCACGTCGCCCATCTGCATGTCGACCTCGCGCACCGTCCAGGCCCAGCCGTAGTCGTCGTACTCGCCCTCGAAGTCGATGGCCTCGCCGAAGAGCCCGTCGGCGCCGAAGTCGCGGAAGTCGCCCTCCTCGCCCTTGTCGGTGTCGGAGAAACCATCCACCTCGAGTTGCAGGAGCACCTCGGCCATCTTCTGGTTGGCGAGCGCGTTGCCGGTCAGCACCCGCTGGCTCTCGATGGTCAGGGTCACGCTGCCGGCCTCAGACTCCACCAGCACGGCGAGCGAGAACCCGAGGATCGCCAGGGCGATCACGATCTCCACGAGGGTGAACGCGCGCCTCATCGGGTGGTCGGCGCCTCCGACGGGATCCATCGCTGGTTGGCGCCCACCTCGGTGGCCTCGGTGTCGAGCGTCACCTGCCCGCTGAAGGGCTCCACCTCCACCGTGTAGCCGTCGGCCGGGTCGTAGATGTCGACCAGCCTCACCACCGTGTACTCCATCGTCCCGTCGGGGAAGATGTGGCTGTACACGATGCGCTCGTCCTCGGCGTCGTCGGGCATTTCCTCGTTCGGCACCACCGGGTCGCCGTACTGCGGGGTGTAGACGAACGCGAAGGTGGTGTCGCCGGGCAGCTCGTGCCTCGTCTCGAAGAAGGGCGTGTCGAGCCCGGTGAACTTCCCGGTGCCGTCGTCGACGATGTCGTCGGCCTCGCCCTTGGCGATCTCCTTCTGGGTGAAGTGCTTGAGCTTGCGCTGCCGCTCTCGCTCGGCCTCCTCGCGCGCACGAGGATCGGAGAAGATGAGCGCGCTCGGCTCGCCCACCTCCACCCACCAGGTGCGACGGTCGAGATTGTAGGCCACGCGGAAGCTGACATTGCGGAGCATCGCCTCGGTTTGCAGGAGCCGGTAGCTGTCGACCAGCTGCTTGGCCGCGCCCCGCTGCTCGAGGTCGAACACCGCCGCCATCGAGGGGATCGCCACGGCGGTGACGAGCACGATCACCGCGAGGGCGACCATGATCTCCACCAGCGTGATGCCGCGGCGAGCCTTCATCGACTACTCGTCCATGTTCCAGGACTGGATGTCGGCGTTGGCGTCTTCGCCGCCCTCCTTGCCGTCCTTGCCGAGTGACACGATCTCGTAGGCGTGGTCGCCGTGCGAGCCCGGGGAAGAGTAGATGAAGGCGTTGCCCCACTGGTCGACCGGCACCTGGCCGTTGTCGCCGAAGTACTTCTTGGCCGCCTCGAGCCCCTCGGAGCTGCTGGGGAACTTGCCCTTGTGCTTGGCGGCGTAGGCGATGAGCCCCTTCTCCATGTTGCGGATCTGGATCTTGGTGCCATCCACGGCGGCGTCGTCGAGGAAGGAGAACACGTTGACGGCGATGACGCTGCCCACGATGCCGATGATGGCGATGACCACCATGATCTCGGTGAGGCTCATGCCCCGGCGCGACCGCGTGCTGTTTGCGAGCAGACGAGACTTGTTCATTGTGAAACTCCCTTAGCGGAGGGTTGAAGCCATCTGGGACATGGGGAGCAGCACCGCCAGGGCGATGATGCCCACCACCACGCCCATGAACACCACGAGGATGGGCGCGAGGAGAGAAGTGAAAGAATTGACGGTATTCTCCACTTCCAGGTCGTAGGCGTCGGCCACCTTCGACAACATCGCCTCGAGCTCGCCCGTCTTCTCGCCGATGGCGATCATGTGCGTGACAATCGGCGGGAACTGCCCGCTCGCCTTGAGCGGCACGGCAATCGACTGGCCCTCGCTGATGTTCTTGGAGGCTTGCTCCACGGCGGCGGCCACCACGTCGTTGCCGACCACGGCGCGGGCGATGTTGAGCGCGGTGAGGATGGGCACGCCCGACACCAGGAGCGTGGCCAGCGTCCGGCAGAAGCGCGACACCGCCACCAGCCGGTTCAGTGGGCCGAACACCGGCATCCGCAGCGACGTCCGGTGCCACCAGGCACGCCCGCGGACGGACTTGAACCAGCGGCGAGCCCCGTAGGCGATGAGCGGGATCGCCACGATGAGGTACCACTTGTAGTCGATGACGAAGCTCGACATCCCGAAGATCACCCGCGTGAGCAGCGGCAGCTCCTTGCCGGAGGTCTCGAAGATGCGCTGGATGCGCGGGATGACGAAGGTGAAGAGTCCCAGCACCAGCGCGCCGCTGATGATGGTCATGATGATCGGGTAGGTGACCGCGGCGATGAGCTTGCCGCGGAGCGCGACACTCGCCTCGGTGTAGGCGGCGAGCCGGGAGAACACCACGTCGAGGGCACCGGACTGCTCGCCGGCGTCGACCATGTTGACGTAGAGATCGTCGAACACGCTGGGGTGGGCCCGCATCGCCCTGGCAAGGCTGTGGCCCTCGTTGACCTTCTCGCGGATGTCGGTGAACACCGCCTTGAGCTTGGGATTCTCCGTCTGCTCCAGGAGCGCCGACAGGGCCTCGACCATGGGGATGTTCGCGCCCACCAGCGTGCTCATCTGCTGGGTGACGGTGGACAGTTCCTGCGGCGTGACCCGCTGGAAATACTTGGAGAAGTCCACCTGGAGCGCGAGCCCCTGTCCCCGGACGCCGCCCTGTTGCTGCTCGTGCACGTCGGTGGGAAACAACCCCTGCTTCCGCAGGCGCGCGCGCGCACTCTTGGCGTTGTCGGCATCGATCACGCCCTTGATCGACTTGCCGGCCCCGTCGAAGCCAACGTACTCGTAGACCGCCATCAGGCCTCCGAGACGTCCTCTTGGGTAACGCGCATGACCTCGTCGAGCGAGGTTCCCCCTTCCATGACCACGCGGATGCCGTCGTCACGGAGGGATCGCATCCCCTGTTCACGCGCCTTGCGCGCCACCGCCACGGCGCTCGCGCCCGACAGCACCAGCGTGCGCACCTCGTCGTCGACCATCAGCAACTCGTAGATGCCGCTTCGTCCCTTGTACCCAGTGGACAGGCAGGTAGGACAGCCCATCGCCTTGTAGAGCGTGTGCCCGGCGATGCGGGCCCGGGTGACGCCGGCCTCCTTGAGCTCGGCGTCGGTGGGCACGTACGGGGCCTTGCAGTTGGGGCAGAGCTTGCGCACGAGGCGCTGGGCGAGCACCGCGATGAGCGAGGAGGTGACGAGGAAGGGCTCCACGCCCATGTCGATGAGCCGCGTGAAGGCGGTGGCGGCATCGTTGGTGTGCAGGGTGGAGAAGACGAGGTGGCCGGTGAGCGAGGCCTGCACCGCGTTGTCGGCGGTTTCCCGGTCGCGGATCTCGCCCACGAGGATGACGTCGGGATCTTGCCGCAGGTGGGCGCGCAGGGCCGAGGCGAAGGTGAGGTCGATCTTGGGGTTGACCTGCGTCTGGCCGATGCCGCGCAGCTCGTACTCGATGGGGTCTTCGATGGTGAGGATGTTGAGGTCGGGGGCGTTGATCTCCGCCAGCGCCGAGTAGAGCGTGGTGGTCTTGCCGGAGCCGGTGGGGCCGGTGACGAGCAGGATGCCGTGAGGACGCTGGATCAGGTGGCGGAAGTGGGCGATGGTGTCCTTGCCCATGCCCACGCCGTCGAGGGAGAAGACCGTCCCCTTCTCGAGGATACGCATCACCACCCGCTCGCCGTGGCGGACGGGCAAGGTGCTCACGCGCAGGTCGATCTCGCGTCCCGCGAAGCGCGTCCGGATTCGGCCGTCCTGGGGGATGCGCTTCTCGGCGATGTTGAGCCCCGCCATGATCTTCACGCGCGACACGATCGAGGCCTGGAGGCGCGGCGGCGGCTTGACGATCTCGTAGAGCACGCCGTCGACGCGGAAGCGGACGACAAGCTCCTTCTCGAAGGGCTCGATGTGGATGTCGCTCGCCCGGTCTTTCACCGCCTGGGACAGGAGCGAGTTGACGAACTTGATGATCGGCGCCTGGTTGGGGTCGTCGACGATGTCGGCGTCGAGGTTGAGGTCGCCGCCGCCCTCGTCGATGCCGTCTTCCACGATCTCGTCCATCACCGCGCTGGCGGAGCGCGAGGCACGGTCGTAGGCCTTGTTGGTGGCGTCGCGGAGCACGTCGGAGGGCACGACGAAGGGCCGGACGGGGGCGCCGTAGAGCAGTCGCAGGTCTTCCAGGATGCCGAGGGCGCGCTCCTCGGCGATGGCGAGGCGCACGAAGGCGCCCTCGCGCCAGAGCGGGAGGAAGCCCTCTTCTCGCGCCATCGCCAGCGAGATCAACCGCACGAGGTCGACCTCCACCCGGTCGATCTCGATGCTGTCGCGGAAGGGCAGGCCGAGCATCTGCGCGAGCGAACGCGCCACCACGGCCGGCGCCGCCGCGTGTACGCGCTCGATGCCCTCGAGCAGGGAGATCCCGCCGCGCTCCGATTCACGACGAGCGTCGCGAATCTTCTGGGGATCGACCCCCGATTCGACGAGCAGGTCTTCGAGGCCGGCCCTCTGGATTGCCATCTAGTTTCCGGTCCCCCCGGCGGGCGGGGTGGCGGGCGTGTCGGCAGGCGGCGGGGTGGTGGTGTCGGCGGGCGGGGTGGTGGTGGTCGTGCCACTCGCGGTGCCGTCCGGCGGCAGGATGGTGGTGGTCGAGGAGGAGCCCCCGAGGTCGATGGTGGTGTTCTTCTCCACCGGCGCCGCCTTCGTCCGGTACTGCGAGGGCTGGTCGATGATGTTCATCGAGCCGGCGAGGATGGCCTGGATCTCCTTCTGCTGGTCGTCGCGAGACTTGCCGTAGAAGCGGCGGATGAACTCCTGGCGCTGCGCCCACTTCACGCGGTACACCTCCTGGAGGTCTTCCGCCTCGTTGATCACGTGGGGGGTGAGGAAGATGAGGAGGTTGGTCTTGCGCTCGGTGTCGCGCTGGCCGCGGAAGAGGGCGCCGATGAGCGGGATGTCGCCGAGGATGGGGATCTTGGTCTCCACCTGGGTGGCGGTGCTGCCGATGAGCCCGCCGATCACGATGGTCTGGTTGTCTTGCACCACGACCACGTTTTCCATCTCGCGCTCCGACGTGATGAAGCCCGCCTGGGTGACATCGAGGCCGCTGCTGTCTTCCTCGACCTCGGCCACGGTGAGCGCCAGCTCCATGGTCACGTAGTTGGCCTCGTTGATCTGCGGCGTGACGGTGAGCTCGATGCCCACGTCTTCGCGGTCGTAGGACACCACCGACTGGCCGTTGTTGTAGGTGCCGCTCGACACCGGCATCGGCACGTTGCGTCCGACGTTGATCTTGGCTTCCTCGTTGTCGACGATGAGCAGCGAGGGATTGGAGATGATGTCGACGCCCGCGTTGGACGCGAGCGCGTTGATGGCGATGCCGAAGGCCGGCACCGACACCACGCCGGACGTGCCGGTGGACGGGTCGGTGTAGCTCACGTCGAAGGTTTCCCCGAACACGCCCATGGCGAGGCCGGACAGCGAGTCGGCCAGGCCCAGCCCATCGACCACGCCGAGCGAGGAGCCGTTGAGGCCCACCGCGCCGACCGACAGCGTGCCGTCGGTGTCGGGGACGCCCATGTGGTAGCCGATGCCGAAGTCGAACTCGTCCTCCGAGCCGATCTCCAGCACCACCGCCTCGACGAACACCTGGCGCCGCATGATGTCGAGCTTCTCGATCACCGTGTTGATGATGCGGAAGTCCTCGTTCGACGCGATGATCACCAGGGAGTTGGTGTTGTCGTCGGCGGTGATGCGCATGCCGCTGTCGAAGGCGGCGGTCACGCCGGTGCTCGACCCGCCGCCGCCCCCCCCCGGTCCACCGAAGCCGCCCCCGCCGAAGCCACCGCCACCGCCTCCGCCCGGGGGCCCCGCCTGCTGGCCGCCGGGCATGCCGCCGCGACTGCTGCCGCCGCCGCCGAAGCCAGACGACCCAGAGCTGCTCCGGCCGGACGAGGAGCTCGAGCGACCGCTGCTCGAGCTGCTCCGCGTAGACGAGGACTTACTCGACGACGAGGAGGAGGAGCGCGAGCTGGTGCTGGTGCTGCTGGAGGACTGCGAGAGGTTCTGCAACACGCTGGCCACGTCTTCTGCCTGGGCGTTCTCCAGGTACACGACGTGGATCTGCGAGCGGCTGGAGGGATCCACGTCGACGTCGATCTTCGCGACGAGGCTCTTGAGGTCGGCCATCGCCTCGTCGTTGGCCATCACGATGATCGAGTTGGTGCGCTCGTCGCTGATGATCTTGCCGATGTAGGCGCCCTCGCTGCCCACGCTCGTGGCAGAGCCGCCCGTGGAGGCCGCCGCCGTTTCCTTGTTGCGGCTCCGGCTGCGCGAGCTGGTGTTCGAGGAGGACGAGGAAGACGAGGAGGAGGAGGAGGACGTGGCCGCGACGGCGTACACCTCCTCGAGGATCTTCTCCACGTCGGCCGCCGTCGCGTACTTCAGCGTCATCACCTCGATCTTCTGCTTCGGCGCCGCCACGTCGAGCTGCGAGATGATCTTGTAGACACGACGGATGTTGTAGGCCGAGTCGGTGACGATGAGGGTGTTGGTGGGCGCGTAGGCCACCACCCGCACCTTGGCACCGGCCAGCTCCTTCACCACCGAAGCCATCTCGGAGACGGGCACGTTCTCGAGCTGGATGATCTGGGTGACGAAGTTGTCGGTGGAGGGGAGCTCGTCGTCGGTCTGGTAGACCTTCAGCGGCGCGTTGGCCGCCTCGGAGGTCGACACCACCTTGGTGGCCTTGCCCACCGTCACCGTGGTGTAGCCTGCGACCTCGAGCGCGCTCAGGAAGGCCTCGTAGGCTTCTGCAACCGACACCGAGGTGTGGCTGATGATGGTGATCTTGCCGCTGAGATCGTCCTTGATGATGAAGTTCTTGCAGGTGATCTCGGCCATGTACTTCACCACGTCGCTCACCGGTGCGTCGACGTAGTCCATCGTGACCTTGCTCTTGCTCTCCACGCAGGGCGCGCGCTGGGCGCTCACCGTGGTGGTGCCGCCCCCCGGAGGCGGCACGCCCATGCTGCCGCCGCCGCCCTCGGGACCGCCCTCGGGGCCCATGCTGCCGCCCATGTTGCCGCCCATCCCGGGGCCCCCCATGCCGCCGCCCT
>VGRQ01000247.1 GCA_016875315.1 Deltaproteobacteria bacterium
GTTGGTGTCGTCTGGGGGTGCGGGGGGGGGGGGTCGACTACTGTCGCGACGCGAGGAAAGACCACCGATGCGTTCCTTCAATCAACTGGTTTTCGATCAGCTCGTCCGCGGCACGGCCGAGGTCACGTCGCCGGCGGAGTTCAACGACCTTCTCGGCAAGGCCGACCAGCTCACCTACGAGATCGAGGTGGAGGAGGCCGGGGGCACCAACCCCACGATCTCGGTGCGTCACCTGATGTGCAACAGCGGGAAGGGCTTCATCGGCCTCGCCAACCTGATCAACAACGTGTCGCTCGCCACGCTCCCGTTGCGCGACGTGAAGACCCAGGGCGGACCACTGGGCGCGATGGGCCAGGTCGGCGTCACGCTGGGCGGCACCACCCCCTCGGCTCGCGTGCGGATCTGGGCATGCGGGCGGATCGGCTAGACCCAGAGGGCGGTTTGCACGACCCGCAGGGCACCGCCGCGTGCTCCTGCTGCGGGTCGGCCGGCTCGCCGTGCGCTGGCGACGAGTTCTCCCCGGAGGTTCGTCGCCTGGTGCGCATGCTCTCGCAGCTCGACGACTGCTACCCGCAGTGGGAGCGTCACTGGGAGAGTCGCGCCGTGGTCTCCGGGCGCGAGGAGATGGAACAGCGCGAAGAGGGCGTGCCCTGGGCGCTGCATCCCGACTTCGGACCTGTCGGCGTCGACATCGAGTTTGGCTGGTGGCCAGACGGCCAACGATTTCGCCTTGACGACGAGGATCGCTGCGTCGACGGCGTGCACACCCGCCGGAGGACGATCTACCGCAGGGTGTCGGAGCCGCCGGCTCCGCCGGTGGCCGATGAGCGGGATGAGGGGCGCCTGGGAAAGATCATTTGTATCCTTGAGAAGATCGCGACGGCGGAACCTGCTCGTGAGGTGTGCCTGTCGATTGCCCTGTGCGACGATTCGCGTTTCGAGGTCGCGGCCCCGACGCCCGTCCAGTGCGCGAGGAACCACTGGGGGCTCGCGGTGGGCGAGGAGCTCGAGTCAGCTCGCCGCGGACTTCGCGCTCGTCGCCGCGCTGCCGGGCGCTTGCTGGCCGATCGGTTCACCGGGGAGGTCGAGAGCGCCGGACTGCGAGTGATCGGTGTCACCCTGGCTGGGAGGCCGCGGGTGCGGGTTGTTGGCCTGGCGCGACACGCGATCAGCCTGTTGCAATGTTCCGAGGTCGAGTCGGCGTCTTTCGATGGCGACGCCGAGGCGTCACACCAGGTCGATGGCGTGACGACGCGGTACATGTGCATGGGGGTGCCGGATCGGTTCGTCCACCACCTTGACCAGGAGGCGTGCGACGGCGGCCCGCCAACGCCATTCCTCGACACGCTCAACGCCGCGACGGGGGTGTACGCCTATCTAGACACCGGCTTCAATGGCGCGAACGTTCGGGGTATCGCGTCCTGGGCCTACTACTGGGACGTGGTGATCGAGGGTGGCTACACGGCCGACGGGAGCTACGACGTCCCGGCGGCGTCGCAGTGTCACCACCTCACCATTGCGGTGATCGACTCCGGCCAGGGGCTCGACCCTAACAACCTCGCCTTTTTCACCCCGGCTTGGGCCCAGGAGGAGAGACGGGTGCGCGCCTGGCTCGGTGGCGAGGGCTTCTTGCGTGACGACGATGTCGGTAGGGTGCCGGAGCGCACGTCAGGGAGCCACGGCACGATGGTTGCCGGGATCGCGCTGGGTAGCGTCATGGATGGGCAGGACGACCGCGTGGATGGGAATGAGGCCAGGGAGGCGCGCAGCGGAGTCGCGAGGCGGGCGGCGGCCTTCTTCTCGGAGGCGCATCTTAGTACCACCATGGACCGGGTCGACGAGTACGACACGGTCTACGTCGGTACGGAGGGGCTGGACGGGCTCGACGTCGTGAGTTGCAGCCGCAGCTTCAATCACTCCATCGTCGAGGCGACGAGCAAGTACCAGTGTCCCACCGACGACGATGCCCGGGGACTGGATGCGGAATCCGAGGCGGTGGTGTGGGCGTTTCTCGACAAACACGTGGTCACAGTGAAGTCGGCGGGGAACACCCACGGTGTCGTCGGCGGCTGCGACGGGTGGGGTGCCGTGGAGTCCGAGGTTTCCACGCCCGGGGCGAGTCCGGCCGCAATCGCTGTGGGAGCGCTGAGCTCCGGTGGCCGCACCGCCGCCCAGATTCAGAGCACCTTCCAGCTATGGGGCGGGCAATCCTCCGGTTCGTCGGGCGGTCGGACGGGTGATGGGCGCGCCTACCCGTCACTGGTGGTGGCGCACTGGCAGTGTGGCTGCCCCGCCGACTACCAGGATGCCCACCCACGCGACCCCTACGGCGACATGGGTGCGACCAGCGGCGCAACTCCGCGCGTGGCTGGAGCATTACTGCTGTTCAAACATTGGTATCTTGAAGCCCATGGATCGGGCTATGCCAACCAGCCCGGTCGCCTCGTCGCCCACGGGCTCAACTTCGCCGACGGATTCGCGAGCAACCGCATCGGAACCGGTCCCTTGACACAGGTGCCATCTTCCGGATGGGGGTTGGGCCGATTCTGTCTTCGACTGTTCGTCGATGACGTAGGGATGACGGGGGACTGGTTCCGTGGGGCAGCGAGTTTCACGCTGGGAGATGGAGAGTACGAGAAGACGCAGTTGGCGGGCGGATCGGGCAATGGTATACCGACCGGAGCGCAGCGATTGCGGATCACCGTTTGGTGGCTCGAAACGAACACGGGCGAGGGGGAAGAGCGAGCATACGTTCAGGCGTGGATCAGCAAGGATGGCGGCGACATCGTGGGCGGTACATGGCGGGAGACTGATTCAGACAACGTGTTCCGCTGGGAGTTCGATTGTTCCCGAGTGGGGTTCGCCAGCCCGCCCAGCGGTGAACTGCATCTCACGGTGATGGCCGTCACAGCGCCGCAGGAGAAGCGGTATTACCAGAGGAAGTTCAGAGCGTTCCACCTTGCCTGGTTCTGGGAAACCGGGGCCGACCTGTCCCAGATCGTGTGCCCCGGTGCCCCTCCCGTGAGGACGTGCTAGCGTGGTGGTTGCGGGGAGCGCCGAGTGCGGGTGCGAGCCGTGTGTTCGCGCGGACGCCAACATTGCGTGTCCCCCGATGTGCGTGGGCATGATTGCCACGCCCGTGCGGGACGACTCGCATTCACCGGACCCTTGCCGCCGCCCGCCCGAAACCACGCCGGGATCGCCGCGCGACGTCACCACGGCGCTGCTTTCGGCCATCGAGCACCGGCTGGCTTCAGTGGAGCGGCGCGCGGTAGGCCTTGGTCGATGAGTAACGTTGCGCTGAGACTGGCCATCATGGTTTGGGTGTGCGGAGCCACCGGGTGCGGCGAAACTTGCATCCCTTCGGGAGAGCCAATCACCATCACGCTGTTGGAGATAGCGGTCGGGTCCTGGTCGGCACCGTCTCCGTACGCGGTTGGCAGCGACGAAGAGGCTCGGGAGTTCTCGGAACAGTGGGGACTCGAGTTTGAGTTGCCAGAGCTGCCCGCAGGTTGGTCGTTCGTGTTTCTTGGCAGCCGGGTCACGCCGTATGGCCACATGGAGTGGGTAACCGGCGCCCTGGATGACGGGCCCGACCACTTCGTGCTCCTCATCGACTCCGATTTCCCGTGCGAAGGCGACGCGAATGACACGGCGGTCGGAGACGCGGTGGTGGCCGTTTGGGAGGTGCCCCACGCCGGCGAGGTCACTGCGTGCCGCAACGGGCGGCGGTGCCACTGACGCGACTCATCGGTGCGGCCCTCGTGATGGGTGGCGGGGCCTGCGTGGCGACTGGCTGCGGCGAGGTATGCCTACGCTCGGGAACTCCTGTCGACCTCAAGCTGCTGGCCGTGGAGCTCGATCGGTCTAGCGCCGACCCGGTGCTCTCGGTTGCCGCGTCGGCCGAGGAAGCTGCCGAGTTGCTCGAGCGACTCGGCATGGAAACCACGGTGCCGACGGTTCCCTCGGGTCGGCAGATGCTGGTCTTCCAGACCCGCGTCTCGCGCCACGGCTCGATGGAGTGGATCGAGTCGGCCGAGGAAGAGGCGGCGTCCGGCGATCTCGTGCTGAAGGTGCGCTCCGACTTCCCGTGCGAGGAACTCCTCGGTGACACCGGGGGAGGAGGGGAATACCTGGCCACCGTGTGGATGGTGGCCAGCAGCGCAGAACCCTCGTTGTGCCGGCACGGGCGGCGCTGCGGGGAGGCGGCTGACCGCAACGACTAGCGCGAGCCGACCGGCGGAACACCGCGTCGTGAGCGCATCTGCTTCAGATGCGCAGCGTCGTGAGCGGTGATGCTACGGATGCGCAGACCGGGCCGCTGGAGGCTGTCTCGCGGTGAGGGGGCCCCGCCCGACTCGTAGAAAACCGGCGTTCCAACGTGGAGCGCCACCAGGCTGATGCGCTCGCGCGGTCGCGCCCCGCCCCAGGGTGCTATTCAAAGCGTCTGCGCTTACGACGGTGACCATCTGTAGCATCTGTGCTTGCGACGCGCCCCCGGTTTGCGCCCCAAGCCCGGCTCGCCGGGCCGGCGCAGCAGCCGGCGCCATCGGCGTCACAGGAGAAGGGCAGCCGCGCCAGCGAGAGGACACCTTGCACCCTTCAGCGTTTCGGGTCGCGACCGGATGTCAACCGACGAGTGTCGGCCGCGCGGCCGACGCCCGTCGGCCTGGCGCGGCCTCCAGCACGGTCGAAAGCTGAGAACTCGCTGGCACGGCGGGTGCTTCGTGTTGGCGCGGAGGTCTTTCCATGTCCCAGCCCGACCAGCCCCGCAGTACCCTTGTCACTGCGTTCAACGAGCTTCCCGCCCCGGTGCAGGTGGTCGCTGCCATGTTCGGCCTGAAGCTGGCGGCGGTGGTGCTCTTCATGGTCATGTGGCTCTGCGGGGCGATGGTGCTGGTCTCGCCCTGGTTGATGCTCTTCGTGATGGGCATCATCCAGGAACTCGGGCGGTAGCAAGCCGCCCGAGCCCGGCGCTGCCGCGGTGCCGATGCCCGGCACGTCGACCCTGGTGCGGCTGGCGGAGTTGCTCGCGTAGGCATCGCCTTCACCGGGAAGGCCGTGGCGCTGCGGCGGGGCTGAGCCCCCCGCAAACCCGGTGAAAATCCCGGCACCGCGGGCTCCACCGGCACGAAAGCTTGCTACCATGGGCATCCTGCCCGCGGTGCGCCCATGGCTCTCTCCCTCTCTCGTCGCAAGCAGAACGCCAAGGCTTTCGAGCTGGTCTTCCACGAAGAACAGCTTCGTGGCCAGCTCCGGCAGCAGGGCGAAGATCGCGTCCAGCAAACCGTGGCCCAGGCGCAGGATCGCTTCGGCAACCTGCGCCTCGCGGGGGCCCTGCAGCTCGGCGGCACCCTCGGCAGCGATCTCGGCGGGTTGAACGTCGATGCCGCCCCGGCGGCGGGCGATCTCGGCTTCTTGCACGACCAGATGAGCCTCGCGCTGGCCGGCTTCGACAGCGGGCTCCTCGGCGCCGACGCCAGCAATAGCGCCCTTGCCAGCGCGATGAGCGGGGGCCTCCCGGGCTTCGAGGCTGGCTACGACGCGGGCACCGCCTCGGCGCAAGACCTCGCCTCCCGCGAGGCCGAGGGCGAGGTGCTCGACCTGCAGAACGCCGCCGTGAAGAACATGCACAGCCGCGGCGGATCGCCGCTCCCCGCAGCGGTGGCCGCCCGCCTCGGGGCCGCCTTCGGGCATGACTTCTCCCACGTGCGCGTACACGCCGACGCCGGCGCCGCCCAGGCCGCCGAGGCGCTCAACGCCCGCGCCTTCGCCATCGGCGCCGACATCTGGTTCGGCCGCGGCGCCTTCAACCCCGGCACCGCCGAGGGCGACCGCATCCTCGCCCACGAGCTCACCCACGTGGTCCAGGCCGACGAGGGTCGCCTGCCCACCGCCGCCGGCCCGGGTCTCAACGTCTCCTCCCCCACCGACAGCGCCGAGCGCGAGGCCTACGCCAACGAGAAGTCCATCCCCGCCGCCATGGGCACCTCGTCCACCACCGAGCTGTCCGACGCCCCGATCACCGGCGAGGCCTCGCCCCACATCGCGGGCGTGTCGCTGAGCTCGGCCGACATCGCCGCGCCCGCAGAACAGAGCGACGCGGGTCGCGAGGGCACGCAGACCGAGGCGACAGACGGCGCGCTGATGCGCGACTTCCTGGGCAAGAAGCGGAGCGGGCGCGTTCGCCCCCCGGGCGCTCCTCGCCCCGGTGGCGAGGCCCCCGTCGAGCTGGTGAAGGGCATGCTCGACAAGGCCGGCGTCGACCCGGCGGCCCGCCCAGACAACGGCGGCCCCGGCCTCGATGGCGCGGTGAAGGCCCCACAAGACTTGTTGAACAACGCGGCCAAGAATGTGCCGGGTCTGTCTGGCGCGCTCAAGCCCGCCGACATGGACGTGACCGATCGCAATGGAAACCGTCCCCAGTCGCTGATCGCGGGCGACGGTCTCAAGCTCAATGTCAACCTCGGGAACAAGAACGCCGGTGTCAACATCAACGCCAACCTTGGCGGCAAGGATGGCAACAACGTCGCGGTGAACGGGCAGTTCAGCGATGGCAAGAACAACAGGGTCAATGTCAGCGGCAAGGCCGGCGACGGCGGCAACAGCCTCGGCGTCAACGGATCCTTGGGCGACGACAAGAACCGTGTGAATTTCGATGGCAAAGTTGGCGACGGTGGCAACAGCCTGTCGGCCGACGCGAAGCTCGCCGGTGGGCTGGTCGACGCCAGCCTCAAGGCCGACGAGAACGGCGTGAACCTCGACGCGAAGCTGGGCGACAAGGTCGATGACAAGATCAAGGACAAGGTGAAGGAGGTTGCCCAGGAACTCAAGGGCGACAAGAAGGGCGAGAAGAAGGAGGGCGAAGAAGACAAGGACAAGAAGAAAGAAGGCGAAGAGGGCAAGGAAGGCGAACCGAAGGAAGGGGAGGCCAAGGACGGCGAGGGTAAGACCGAGCGCGCCCCGGGTGATGGCGGCCCCAGCGAAGCCAAGGGCGACGCCAAGGGCACCACCGCGGGCGGTCCCGGCGGCGGCGGCCCCGGCACCGAGGAAGGCGGCGGCGGCCCCGGCATGGGCATGCCCGGCCTCGCCAACGCGATGGGCGGCGGACCGGTGAACGTCCGCTCCCTCGGCAACCTCCAGCTCCCCGCCTTCAACTTGAAGAAAGACGAGGAAGCCGGCCTCAAGAAGAAGACCGGACTCACCCCCCAGCAGCACCAGCAGCAGATCCAGCAGCACGTCGACCGCATCAAGGCGCAGGTCGACCAGATGCGCGAGGGGCTCCGCGTGTACGCGGAAACCAAGGTGCAGGCCATCGAGCTGGAGATCACCACCGCCAAGGAGGCCCTCGGCGGC
>VGRQ01000248.1 GCA_016875315.1 Deltaproteobacteria bacterium
CTGCTGCTGGTGCCGTTCGGCCTGGTGCTGGCCTGGCGCACCCGCTGGCGGCCGCCCGGCTGGCAGGGCTTCGCCGCGCTCCTCGCCGTGGGCTGGATGTCGGCCTGGCTCGGCGATGCCGCCGGGCGCGCGCTCCACGAGCTCCTGCGCAAGGTGCTGTTCTCCGGCCTGGCCTACGGGCTGTGCATGGCCCTGGTGGTGAAGGAGTGTCGCGACACCGGCTACCTGCGCACGGCGCTGCTCCTCGGGGTGGGCGCCTGCGCCTCGCTCTCGGTGGCCACCTCGATCCTGCGCATCGCGGGCGGCGACGCGCTCTGGTGGCAGGCGATCGAGGGGCTCACCAACAACCACAAGACGCTCGCCGTCGCGATGGCGCCCGCGTTGCCATTGCTCTGGTCGTGGCGTGACGATCGCGTCGCGCGCTGGGTGGTGGGCCTCGGGGTGCTGGCGCTCGCGGTGTCGATGAGCCGCACAGCGTGGATCGCGGCGGCGGCGGGCGGGGCCTACGTGATCCAGTGGCGCGGCCGCCCCCTCTCGGCCCGCCCATGGGTGGTCCCCGCCATCGTGATCGTGGGCGTGCTCGCCGCGACCTTCGGCCCCCACCTCATCGACAGCGCCGCCCAGCTCGACGCCCTGCGCTCGCGACAGAGCCTCGACCGGCGCGCGTGGTTGCTCTTCCTCGACAACCCTGTCCTCGGCGGCTCGCCCGGCGCCTCGATCCGCTACGAGATCCCGACCTTTCCCGACTACCGGGTGAACGGCGTGGAGGCCCACGGGGTGTTGCAGAAGGTGGGCGGCGAGTACGGGATGCTGGGGCTCCTTGCCTATGGCCGGATGTTCCTCGACCTCGCGCGGGCCACGCGGGGGCACTGGACGTGGCCCTGCTTCGTGGCGCTCCACGTGAACTTGTTGCTTTCTACCGAGGCCTTTACCCAGACCCACTGGGCCTTGCTCGGCCTGGTGCTCGGCCTTGCCGCGCGCCGATGAAGCTGCTCCTCGCCTCGAGTTTCCTCCACCCGCGCGGCGGCGACACCACGCTCTTGCTGGCCGAGTGGGCGGGCTGGCGTGCCCGGGGAGTGGAGGTGCTGCCCTTCGCGATGCGGCACCCCGACAACCTCGCCGCGCCCACCGAGGCTCGGTTCCCGAGCTGGCACGCGCCGCGGGAGAGCCGGTCGCTGGGCGCCAAGCTGCTCGCGCTGGCGCAGTCCACCTGGAACCGCGAGGCGGCCCGCGCGCTCGACGGTCTCCTGCGCGACACGCGGCCCACCGCCGCCCACCTGCACCACCTCCACCGGCATCTCACGTCGTCGATCCTACCGATCTTGAAAGCACACGGGCTGCGCGTGGCATGGACCATCCACGACTACGAGCTGTCCTGCCCCACCGGCCTTCGCTACCGGGACGGCGCCCCCTGCGACGACTGCCGTGCTGGCCACTATGCGGCCGCCATCGTGGGACGTTGCAAGGACGGGCGCTTGCTCCCTAGCGCCGCCGTGGCCCTCGAGCATGCCTTTCATCGGTACATCGATATCCAGAGATATGTCGATGTGTTCGTGGCGCCGTCCCGGGCCGTGGCCGAGGCGCTGCGGGACGACGGCATCGCGCGGGTGGTGCACCTGCCGAACCTGCTTCCAACCGGTGGGATCGTGTCGCGACCGGCAGCCGACGTCGTGTTCGCCGGTCGGCTCACCGAGGAGAAGGGCATCTACGAGCTCCTCGGGCTGGCGCGTGCGCTCCCCGGCGCGACGGTGCACGTCTACGGCGACGGCCCGCTGGCGACGGCGCTGCTGTCGGCGGGGCTCGCGAATCTCCAGGTCTTCGGCTCGCGGCCCACCGAGGAGGTGCGAGGCGCGCTCGCCGCCGCGAAGCTGGCGATCGTTCCCTCGCGCTGGCCGGAGAACCAGCCCTACGCGGTGCTGGAGGCCCAGGCGGCGGGCGCGGTCGTCGTCGCCAGCCGCGTCGGGGGCATCCCCGAGATGATCGACGACGGCGTCGATGGCGTGCTCGTGCCCCCGGGTGAGGTGGACGCGCTGGTGGCGGCGGTGTCGCGACTGCTGGGGGACGAGGAGCGGCGCGCGCGAATGGCGGCGGCCGCGAAGGCGCGCATCGCGCGGGAGCGGGATGCGGAGGGGTGGTTTGCGGCGATGCGAACGATCCTTGGCGGCGGTTGAGGCGCGGGCGGGCGCGGGCTCGACGCGGGTGATGGGGCGGGCAGGGGCTACGAGCGCGTCGAGTTCGAGCCTCAAGGAGGGAGCCATTCACCCACACGAACTCGCCCACCTCTGGCGAACGCCTCCGACCGCGTGGGCGCCAATCCCCACCGACTCCCAGGCGGCCGGCAATCCGGCGAGGCAAGAGCCTCGAGGGCCCTCCCCGCCCTGGGCCGCGTGGCGCTCAACCGGCACCTGCCCCCCACCGTTTCCGTAACGCACCTCGCCCTTGCCGCTGGGCGACAGCACCCTCGCCGCGCGCTGCGCTAGGCTCCCGCACCCGTGAACGCGCTTTTCTTCGTCCCCCCCGTGGAACTCAACCGGCGCAAGCTGCCGGTCGATCGCGTGTACGGCTGCAACTACGGCTACGACTACAAGCCGCCCATCCACTTCTTGCAGCTCGCCACCGTGGCCCGCGACTGGCTCGGCTGGAACGTGCGGCTGGTGGACTGCCCCGCCGAGGGCCTCGATCTCGCCGCGTTCGAGGCCGTCGCCGAGGGGGTCGACGTGGCGGTGGCGCAGAGCGTCTACCTCAGCGCCGAGGAAGATCTGCTCGCCATGCGCGCGGTGCGCGCCCGCAACCCGGGGCTCAAGGCCGTGTTCTTCGGCACCGCCCCCACCTGGAAGCCCGCCGAGTTCCTCGACGACGAGCACAGCTACGCCCTGCTCGGCGAGCCGGAGCTCACCCTGCGCGAGCTCGACGCCGCCTGGCGCACCGGGGCCGAGCCCAGCGGCATCGAGGGCCTGGCCTGGCGTCGCGGCGGCCGGGTGTTCCGCACCGGCTTCCGCGCCCTGCTCGACGTGTCCACCCTGCCGATGCCCGACCGGCGGCTACTGAAGGGGAAGTACCGGGCGAATCGCCTCGACGTGCACCCCATCACCACGCTGGTCGTGTCCCGGGGCTGCGGCTTCCGCTGCACCTTCTGCACCCCCAACGGGGTCGACCAGATGATCGAGCTTGAGTTCAAGCGCCTGCAGCCCAGCTACACCGAGCGACCGCCCCTGCGGAAGCGCACCGTCGACCAGATCGTGGCGGAGTTCGAAGACATCGCCGCCCAGGGCTTCAAGGGCGTGGAGGTGGCCGACAACATCTTCACCTGGGGCAAGGAGCGCACCCGCGAGATCTGCGCGCGCATCGCCCCGCTCGGCCTGCACTGGATCTGCCTCGCCCGCGCCAACATGCTCCACGACGGCCCCACCATCCGCGCCATGGCCGACGCCGGCTGCAAGCTCGTGTACATGGGCTCCGAGTCCTTCGACGACGGCCTGCTCGACGACATGCAGAAGGAGCTGAAGGTGAAGGACGTGCACCGTGCCGTCACGACCTGCCGCGAGAACGGGGTCGAGCCCGAGGTGAGCGTGCTCATGGGCGCCTCGCCCCTGGAAACCTGGCGCACCCTGTTCAATAGCTGGCGCTCGTCGCGACAACTTGGCACGAGGTTCGTCCACTTCAGCGTGGCGCTGCCCTCGCCGTCTACCGAGATGTACGACACCGCCCGCCGAGAGGGCTGGTTCATCGACGGTGATTTCTTCCCCGCCGACAACCAGCGCGATGTCATCGTCAACCTGCCCAACCTCAGCGCCCGGGAGCTACGTGCCGCCTTGAAGCTCGCCTATGTGGCACAGTACCTCAGCCCGGCGGGCGTGGGGAAGCAGGTGCGCAAGGTGTCGAGCATGGCCGACCTCAAGCACAAGGCCAAGAGCGCCGCCCGGCTCCTCGGCTTCCTCGGCAGTGGGCAAGCCGCCGACCGCGAGATTCCGCCCGGGCGTGTCACCTCCCCGCAAATCGGCGCAGACAAGGGCTTGCAGGCGGAGCCTGTCCCGGCGTAGGGTGCGCGCCGTGAACGCGCTGCGACTCGGCCCCGTCGTCCTGCTCAGCGGCTGTTCCTTTGGCCTGGTCGCCAACCCCTTCGACAGCGAGGGGAACCTGATCGAGACCGACGCCGATGCCGATGCCGACGGGGACGCCGATGGCGACGCCGACGGCGACGCCGATGCCGATGGCGACGCCGAGGTGGAGGTCGACATCGACAGCATCGAGCCCAGCTGGGGCAGCGCCGCCGGGGGCACCGGCGTGCTCATCACCGGCACCTTCCTCGACGACGCGACGGTGCGCTTCGGCGGGGTCGAGGCCGAGGTGCTCTCGGTGTCGGAGAAGAAGGGCGAGCTCCGCGTGCGCACCCCCGAGTTCAACGGCGACGAGGGTGCCGTGAGCGTGGTGGTGTCGAGCGGCAACGACACGGAAACCGAGGAAGACGGGTTCTACTTCTTTGCCGACGGCACGGGACAGAACGGCGCTGTCGGCGCGGTGGTGTGGATCGACATCGTCGGCGACTACTGGTCCGACACGCCCCGCGACTACGGCTACGCCTTCATCCTCCTCACCCCGCCGCAGGACTTCTCCTGGGGCGAGTACTGGGCGGGGGGCATCGACCAGTGCAAGTCCGACCAGGACTACACCGGCAGCGGCGACTTCCAGGTGTACGACCTCGGTAACGGCACCGCCGCCACGCTGCGGGGCGGTTCCAAGTCCTTCGACCTGGACTGGAACTCCGCCACCGCCTCGCTGGAGAGCGCCGAGCTCACGGGCGCCGAGCTGGGCGGGGGGCTGAGCTTCGACTTCGTCGACTTCGAGGCCACCAGCGGGGCCGTGCCGCCGGTCGAGGTACCCGACCTCGTGGAGATCCCCGGCAGCTTCACCGTCAACGCGCCCGACATCGACGGCGTGCGGGTCGACGAGGTGTCGAGCAGCTTCGCCCTCTCCTGGACCGGGAGCGGGGGCGAGGGGGTGCTCGTGCAGCTCGGCATGCGCAACTCCTCGGGCAACGCCTACCAGGAGACCGTCTTCTGCTGGCTCCGCGACGACGGGAGCCACAACGTCAGCGGCTCCACCTGGAACAGCTGGCCCAGCGGCCGCCAGCTCGACATCTACGTGTCGCGCTTCGTCGAGGGATCCGGCACCTGGCCGCACAACAACGCCAACTCGGGCGTGATCGGCGAGTACACCGTCTACGGCGCCGCCTTCACGCGGTGACGCGCCGCGTCGAGGTGCTCGGGGTCCGCATCGACCCCGTCGACCGGGCCGCGTTGCTCCGCGCGGTCGATGGATTCGTCGACGATCACGCGCGTGACGGCCGCACGCGGGTGGTGGCCTACGCCAACGTGCACGTGCTCAACACCGCCTGTCGCGACGAGCGCCTGAGGACCTTCCTCAACCACGCCGACCTCTGCTACTGCGACGGCAACGGCGTGGTCCTCGGCGCGAGGTGGCTGGGACAGCACCTGCCGGAGCGTATGACCGGCGCCGACTGGATCTGGGACCTCGCCGCCATCTGCGAGGGACGCCGAAAGATCTTCTGGCTGGGTGGCCGTCCCGGGGTGGCGGCGATGGCGGCGCTGAAACTGCGGGAGCGCTTCCCCCGGCTGCGGGTCGACACCGAGCACGGCTTTCACGACCACTACGGATCCGTCGTCCGGCGCGTCAACGAGAGCGGCGCCCACGTGCTCCTGGTGGGCATGGGCACGCCCGTTCAAGAGCACTGGTTGTCGCGACACCTACCCGCCCTGCGGGTCCCCGTGGCCTGGGTCACCGGCGCCACCGCCGACTTCGTGAGCGGCGCGGTCTCGCGCGGGCCCGCGTGGTTGCACCAGGACTACGAGTGGCTGGCGCGCCTCGTCACCGAGCCCCGCCGCCTGTGGAAGCGCTACCTCCTCGGCAACGCTGCCTTCGCCCTGCGCGTGGCACGCGAGCGCTACAGCCGTTCGACCTCGGACTTGTAGCGGTCGACCTGCCGCTGCATCGCGTTGGCCTCGCCCTCGAGCACCAGCGCCCCCTCCGGGCACACCCACCAGCAGTAGAGGCACTGCACACACTCGGGCGACGAGGTCTTCACCCCGATCTCGTCGAGGCCGAGCCCCGTGGGGCAGAAGTCCACGCAACGCGCGCAGCTCCCACATCTGGTCTTGTCGCGACCGACGAGGCGGAGCGTGTCGTCTTCCAGAGCGTACACGTCCTGGATGATCTTCGCCTTGTAGGCAAGCTCGGCGACCTTCGGTTGCGACACGATCGGCCGCACCGCCTTCTTGAGCCACAAGAGCGATCGCGCCTCGGAGAGCTCGGCCAGCCTCGATCGCGGCGGCGCCTTCTTGATGGGGCGGATCACCGGCAGTTCGCTCGCGACGCGTCCCGCGAGGGCGGCGTCGAGGTGACCGGCGGCGAAGGCGTGCACCAGGTAGGGCACCTCGGCGTGGGGCATGTCGACGAGGCGGCAGGCCACGAGATCGTTGAGGAAGGCGTTGTCGGACACCATGAGCCGCCCGAGGCGGAAGGGCTCGCCGTCGCCCGGCCCGTTGCCCTCCATGCCCACCAGCCCGTCGACGATCACCAGGTCGGGGACGACCACCTCGTTGATGGCGAAGATGTTGCGCCCGAGGTCGAAGTGCATGTGGCGCTTGTCCTGGCCACAGGCGATGCCCACCCAGTTCTTCATCGCGCACGAGAGCCCCGCCTCGGCGTGGGTCTTGATCTTGGGCACCGAGATCAAGAACTCGGCTTCCATCACCGTCGTGGCCACCTGCGGGTGAGCGCCCTCGTGGAGCACCACCACCGTGCCGGTGTCGCGGTTGAGGTCGACCGTCTTGACGCCGTACCGGCCGGCCAGCCCCTGCACCCGCAGGCGACGGAAGGTGCTGATGTCGCGGCGCTCCACGCCCACGTTGCTGCCGTCGGCGATGGTGATGTCGCGGTAGCCGCGGCGCTGCAGTCCCTCCACGATGCCGGCCAGCACGCGCAGGTCGACGCAGTTGCCCGAGAGCGCCACCAGGTCGTTGTTGAGGTTGGGCTTGATCACCACCCGGGCGTCGCGACTCTGCGGGAGCTTGTGCTCCCAGTCGGCGAGCATGCGCTCGAGGGTGGCCTTGGCCTCGGCGGTGGTCCAGGCCTCGTGGACGTCGACGCGGCCCTTGTCGCAGCGAAAGCTCAGCACGGGCACCACCCTAGCGCACGGCGCTCAGGATCGCCTCGTAGCCCGCCCAGGCGCGGGGCCAGGCGTAGCGTTGCACGAAGGCGCGGCCGGCCTCGCCGAGGCGCGCCCGCTCGTCGGGGTGGGCGGCGAGGCGGAGGAGGGCATCGCGAAGCG
>VGRQ01000249.1 GCA_016875315.1 Deltaproteobacteria bacterium
CTGGGCACGGGCGCGGCCCGCGATGGCGAGGAGGTCGGCCAGGCGGTCGCTGTCGACCTCCCCCGGGGCGGCCGCCAGCTCGGCGAGCACCGTGCCCAGCGCGTACCCGTCTACCCGGGGCCAGTCTCGCACCTGGCCGGCGGCCTGCTCCGGCGCCATGTAGCGGGGGGTGCCGAGCACATCGCCCTCGCCGGTCTCGCCGGGCCCCAGCGCGATGCCGAAGTCTGCTACCCGGGGACCCTGCGCGTCGACGAGGATGTTGGAAGGCTTGATGTCGCGGTGCACCACGCCGCGCGCGTGGAGGCGGCCGAGCGTGCGGGCTACGGTCGCGACAAGGCGCACTCGCTCGGGCAGCGGGGGCAGCGTGCCCTGGTCGAGCATGGCCTGGAGCGAGGGGCCATCGACCAGGGACACCGCGATCCAGTCCGGTCCCGCGCCAACGAGCGCGACCGCCCCGGGGTCGTCGACTCTCGCGAGCACCTGCGCCTCGTGATGTCGCTGGCCGGGGTGAGCCGAGAACTTCAGCGCCACCGCTTGCCCCGTCGCGAGCTGAGTGGCCCGGTAGACGGCGGAGCGGGGCCCCACGCCCAGGCGCTCGTGCAGCGCGTAGCCAGCCACAGCGGGGAGGCTACCGGCGTCGCGAACAGGGGGCTGCGTGGATTGCAAGCGCGGTAATGTCCATCGCGCGACGCGCGGCGGCAAGCCGGCCGGGGCTCACCCCGGTCGCCGAAGGGTTAGCCCGCGGCCCCATGAGATACCGCGTCACCCTGATCGAGGGCGATGGCATCGGCCCCGAGGTCACCGGTGCCACCTGCCGCATCCTCGAGGCTGCCCGTGCTCCCATCGACTGGGACCCTGCCCCCGCCGGCGGCGTCGCGATGGAGAAGTACGGCGTCCCCATGCCCGAGGTCACCCTCGAGAGCATCAAGAAGAACCGGCTCGGCCTGAAGGGACCGCTGATGACGCCCAAGGGCGGCGGTTTCCGCAGCGCCAACGTGGCGATGCGACAGGAGCTCGACCTTTTCGTGGGCCTCCGTCCCGTGCGCACGCTGCCGAACGTCCCGGGGGCGTGGCCGGGTCTCGACCTGGTGCTCTTCCGCGAGAACACGGAAGACCTCTACGCCGGCATCGAGCACGAGGTCACGCCCGGCACGGTGGTGAGCATGAAGACCTCCACTGCCGCCGCCGGCGAGCGCATCGCCCGCTGGGCCTTCGAGTACATGCGCTACCGGGGGCGCCGCCGCATCCACTGCTGTCACAAGGCGGCGATCAATCCGCGCGCCGACGGGGCCTTCCTCAACGCCTTCCGCGCGGTGGGGGCCGAGTACCCCTTCATCGAGCAGCTCGACATGGGCGTCGACAGCCTCTCGCTGTTGTTGCCCATCGATCCCTCGAAGTTCGACGTGCTCCTCTTGCAGAACCTCTACGGCGACATCCTGAGCGACCTCTGCGCGGGCCTCGCCGGGGGCCTCGGCGTGGTGCCCGGCGCGAACATCGGCGCGAGAGCGGCCGTCTTCGAGGCGGTTCACGGCACGGCGCCCGACATCGCGGGGCAGGGCAAGGCCAACCCGCTGGCGCTCTTGCTCAGCGCCAACATGCTGCTGGAGCACGTGGGCGAGTGGAAGATCGCCTCGCGCATCGAGCGCGCGGTGTGGACGGTGCTCGCCGACGGCAGCCACATCACCGGCGACCTCGGCGGCAACGCCACGACCGAAGAGTTCACGCGCGCGGTCATACGCGCGCTTGATTCGAATGCGGGGGAGACCTAGCCATGGAAGTGACCCTCATCCCCGGGCACGGCGTGGGCCCGCAGGTGGCCTCGGTGCTCGTCGACTGTTTCGACAAGCTCGGCACCGGCATCCAGTGGGACACCCAGGAAGAGATCGAGAGCGCGATCGCCTCGGTGCGCCGCACCGGCCTCGCCGTGAAAGGCAAGTGGGTGGCGGAGATCCGCGCCGGCAAGCTGCCCCCCACCGTGATGTTTCGCAAGGCGCTCGGCATCAACACCATCGTTCGCCGCGCCCAGAACCTGCCGGGCTTGCCCGCGCGCGGCAAGGGCGTCGACATCGTGGTGGTGCGCGAGGCCAGCGAAGACATCTACGCCGGCTTCGAGCACGAGAGCGCCGAGGGCGTGTACGAGACGGTCAAGGTGACCACCCGCGCCGCCTGCGAGCGCATCCACCGCTTCGCCTTCGACTACGCCATGGCCAACGGCCGCAAGCGGGTGACGACGGTGCACAAGGCGAACATCCTCAAGAAGGCCGACGGCATGTTCCTTGCCGTGGGAAGAGAGGTGGCCCAGCAGTACCCGTCGATCCGGCACGACGACGTCATCGTCGACGCGCTGTGCATGCAGATCGTCCGCAAGCCGCACGCCTTCGACGTGCTCGTCGCGGGAAACCTCTTCGGCGACATCGTGAGCGACTGCGCGGCAGGCATGGCCGGCGGGGTGACGATCGCCTGCGGCACCAACATCGGTCCCGGGGTGACGGTCTTCGAGAGCCCGCACGGCACCACGGTCGCCGTGGTGGGCGCCGACGGCGCGAATCCGTACCCGATGCTCGGCCTCGGGGTCGACCTGCTTCGCCACGTGGGCAAGCACGAGGCCGCGACCACGCTCCGCGCCGCCTGCGTCGGCGCGCTGGAGGCGGGACTCCACACCCACGACATGGGCGGCACCGCCACCTGCTCCGAGGTCCGCTCCGCGGTACTCGCGGGGTTGTAGGCGCGGCCCTACTTGCTCGGCCTCGTCCCCAGCTTCACCTTGGTTTCCAGCGCCTTGCCGGCGTGGATGTACTCCACCGTCACCTCGTCGCCCGGGGCCTTGCTCGCCACCACCCGGTAGAGCGCCTGCGGATCGTCGATGGCGCGGTCGTTCACCTCGGTGATCACGTCGCCGGCGGCGAGGCCCAGCGCCGCCGCGGGGCTGGTTTCCGCCACGCTGGTCACCAGCACGCCCGCCTTCACGTTGAACTCCTTGAGCCCGCGGCTGTTCAGCGCAGCGCTGCCCACGCCGAGCCAGCCGCGAGCCACCTTGCCCTCGTCGCGGAGCTGGGGGATCACCCAGTCGAGATGATCGGCCGGGATGGCGAAGCCCACGCTGTTGGCGCCGCTGACGATCGCGGTGTTCATGCCCACCACGCGCCCGTCGAGGCCGATGAGCGGGCCACCCGAGTTGCCGGGGTTGATGCTCGCGTCGGTCTGGAGGAACTCCTCGAGGGCCTCGAGCTCGGGGATCTCCCGCCCCTTCGCGGAGATGATGCCGGCGGTGACGGTGTGACCGAGCCCCAGCGGGTTGCCCACGGCCACCACCCAGTCGCCCACGCGCGGCTCGGCGCCGGTGGCCAGCCGCAGCCACGGGAGGGGTTTCCCGGCGTCGATCTTCAACAGCGCCACGTCGGATCCGCGGTCGGCCCCGACCACCGTGGCGGTGTACTCCTCGCCCGAGTCGAACTTCACGCGCACCTCGTGCGCGCCCTCGACCACGTGGTTGTTGGACAGGATGTAGCCGTCGCCCGAGATGACGAAGCCAGAGCCCTGGCCCTGCTGGACGTGCTCGGACGGCAGGCCGTAGGCGTACTGGTAGAACGTCGGCACCAGCTGCCGCTGGGTGGTGTAGACGTTGACCACGGCGGGCTTGACGGTGTCGACCAGGGGGGCGAGGGACTGTACCGGGTTGTAGCCCTGGGGCAGGGCCACGGCGGGCGCCTCGCCGGCGTCGGCCAAGCAGGCGGTCAGGGCGAGGGCGAGGAGGGCGATTCGCATGCCGCAGGCTTAGTCACGCCGGGGGCGGGTGCCACGTCAAGGCCTGTCGCGCCGTGTCGAGGGTGTGCTTAGGATGGCGGGATGCGCCTCGCCGGGCACACCGTCCACGCCGTGTCGATCGGCGGCATCGAGACCTGCGTCGAGCTCCCCGATCTCGACCTCGCCTTCGACATCGGGCGCTGCCCGCACAGCGCGATTCGTCGCCGGCGCGTGATGCTCACCCACACCCACATGGACCACGCGGGCGGCATCGCCTACCACGCGGCCACGCGCGATCTCTACAAGATCAAGGCGCCCACCTGGTACGTGCCCCGCGAGAACGAGGCCGACCTGCGCGCCCTGATCGAGGTGTGGCGGCGACTCGACCGTTCCGACTTCCCGGTGCAGATCGCAGGCGTGGGGCCGGGCGACCGGGTCGAACTGGGCCGTGGCTGGGTGGCCTCGCCGTTCCGATCTCCGCATCGCGTGGCCTGCCAGGGGTATGCCCTGTCGCGACAGCGCACGCGCCTGCGAGCCGAGCTCCAGGGCCTCGACGAGCGCGCCATCCGCGCGCGCCGGCTGGCGGGCGAGACGGTGTCGGAGGTACACGAGGTGGTGGAGTTCGCCTTCACCGGCGACACGCTGCCCGAGGTGATCGAGCGCGAGGAGGCCGTTCGCACCGCGAGGCTCCTGGTCATCGAGTGCACCTTCCTCGACGGCCGCGTGCCGGTGGCCAAGGCCCGGGAGAGCGGCCACGTCCACCTCGACGAGCTGCTCGATCGCGCCGAGTTGTTGCAGAACGAGGCGATCCTGCTCACCCACTTCTCCGCGCGCTATGGCGACCGCGAGATCGTGGACATCCTCGACCGGCGCCTGCCGGCGCCGTTGCGCGCGCGCGTCACCCCGCTACTCGCGGGTCGCCGGGAGCTCGCCGAGGCGGCGAGGGTGCGCAGAGACTAGAGGAAGCCCTTCTTGTCGCCGAAGCGCTCGTTGCGCTGGTCGCGACCGGAGTCGAGCGCCTTGATCGCTTCTTGCGCGATCCGGTTGACAATCTCGGAGTGCGAGAGCCCCTGTGCCCGCATCGCCATGTAGCCGCGCTCGGCCTCGCCCTGGCTCTCCGTCGAGCTGTCGCGCTCGTGGCCCGCGCCGTGGCTACCCGACACGGCGCCGCCGGGGGCGCTGGTGTGCGAGGCCTCGTGCATCTCGGCGCCGCCGGCCCGGGCCCGGTGGAGCACCATGCGTTCCACCATGCGCGCCGCTTGTTCCTCGCCGTCGTAGCCCGAGTGCTCGCCCTCGCCGCCGGAGTTCTCGACGTGGTACTGCTCGTGGGCGAAAAGGGCCTGGTCTTCCGGCTTCGAGGGGTCGAAGTCTTCCGAGACGATGATCGACTTGTCGACGGTCATGGCGCGGGCGCCGAGCACGTCGAGCGTGCGGCTGGCCACCTCGCCGGTGAACACCTCGCCGCCGCCGGGCATCGCCTTGCGCTGCAAGCCCGCCCCCTTGCTGCGGGAGACGATGCGCGCCACGGCCGACGAGGTCTTGGCCATCCGAGCCTCCGAAGCGCGCAGTATACCGCGGAAGCTGGCGGCACGCGGCGCGGTGCGTGACGTTGGCGCGGTGAGCACCACCCCGCCCGCCGAGCGGCTGACCAAGGGCTGCGGCCTCGCCCTCGCCCTGGGGATCTGCCTGTCGAGCCTCGCCGGCTACGCGGCATGGCGCTGGCACACGACCCGGGAGGCGGAGGCGGAGGCGGCCCGGCTGGCGGAGGCCGAGGAGGTGTTTGCCCCCGCCCGCGCGACGCTCGACGGCGAGAAGGGGGAGATCGACATCGACCGCACCGTGCGCGTGCTGCGACAGATCGACGAGTCGATGCGCAACCAGGCCGACTTGCACGCCTACCTGGCCGAGGTGGCCCGCGAGGACTGGCGCGGCGTGCCCCGCGAGGTGCTCGACGCGCGCAGGCAGATCCTCGACGTGCAGATGGAGCTCTACGCCAAGCAGGACGAGCAGGAGGCGCGCGAGGCGAGCTGGTCGCTCAGTCGCGACATCGTGCTCACCACGCTCTCGGTGGTCTCCGTGCAGGGCGACGGGGGACTCGCCCCCGACCTCGACTTCCAGCTCGATCGCGAGGCGGCGGAGGCGCGGCTCGACGAGCTGCGCGAGGAGGAGGCGGCACGCCGGAAGCTGATCCGCGAGATCGACGCGCTGGAGAGCGAGCTGATCGAGGCTTCGATGGACTACGCCGTGGTGTGGGCCAAGTACATGGAGGCCTACGACCGGGTGTCGCTCCACCGCGACCGGGCGTGGATGGCCTCGCGCCGCGGCGACTGGGCCGAGGTGGAGCGGGAGGCGCAGGCGGCCATCGCGCTCGCGCCGCGCGAGGAGGAGGCCCACCTGCTCCTGGCGCGGGCCCACTTCGAGTCCGGCGAGCCGGAGAAGGTGGCGATGGCCGAGGAGCTGCTTGGCGAGTTCCTCGATGAGCACCCCGACTCCGCCGCGCCGGTGTTCCTGCTGCGTGGCGTGGCCCGGGCCGAGGCGGGCGACCTCGCCGGCGCGGCAGCGGAGTTCGACCACGCCTCCCTCGCGTACCCCCAGCAGGCGGCCAAGCTCGATAGCCGACTCGACCTCTATCGAACCCGATCCACCCTGCGAAAGTCACGGGCGGGCGCGGGCATCGTCGAGTCGTACAGCGCCACCATGGTGGGTGCCGGCTACTTCTCGCCGGAGCTCCACCTCGCCCGGCTGGCCTACGCGCGGGGCGACCGGGAGGCCGGCAAGCGCAAGGTGGTCGAGCACTTCGAGCGCCGCCGCGCCCAGGGGCAGTGGGACTACATCCTCGCCGACCTCACGTGGGCCGAGGCGGTGCTGGGCGACGACCTGCGGAGCATCTTCCCGGAAGACGCCTGGCTCGACTTGCACGCCAACAAGACGCTCCTCGGCCTCGGGCAGAAGTTCTCGGTCGCCGTCGACAACCGCTCGCAACGCACGCTGCGCAACGCGGCGCTGGTGCTGTGCGTGCGCTTCACCGACATGCTCAGCGGCGACTACGTCACCTTCGCCGGCGAGCGCACGGTCCCCGAGGTCTTGCCCCGCCAGGAAACCGGCTTCGGCACCATCGACGTCGATACCGAGGTCTTCGGCAAGAAACGGACCGAAGACGACATCGTCGACCTGCGCGCCATTCTCGTCACCGACGATGGCGTGATGTGGGTCGACACCGACAAGTACAAGGCCGAGCGCGTGGCCGAGGCCCGCGCCGCCAAGGCCAGCCAGCCCGACCGCTGGGCCCGCATCGCCGAGGAGGCGGGCCGGTCGGCCAAGCTCAGCCGCGACAGCGGCCTCGTCACCGACGCGCTCGAGGTGGAGCTTCCCGCCGAGATGGCGTGGTTGCGTCCCCGGTTCGAGCTACACTATGGCTCGGCGGTGATCTACGCGGAGCAGAACGTCATCGAGGACGACAAGATCAAGCTGCGCTTCACCGGCCTCAGCTCGCTGCTCGACCGGTCCGAGGTGGAGAAAGCGCCCCCGCCCCAGGCGGCGGATCTCGTGGTGGAGAGCGTCTTCGGTCGTTTCGTGCTCGGTTTTGGTCCGAAGCCG
>VGRQ01000250.1 GCA_016875315.1 Deltaproteobacteria bacterium
CCCCGGCGAGGCCCGCGCCTGGCACGAGGCCGGTCGCGAGCAGGCCATGCGCTGCCTGCTGCGCGACGCTCGACTCGAGGAGGCGGTCATCCGCGGCGGCGATCATCTCGACACCGAGGTGCTCGATGGCATCAAGGGGCGAGATGCCGCCTGTCTCGTCTACGCGGCCGCCCACACGGTGATGCTGGTGCGCCTGCGCGGCGAGGGTGCCCTTCTCGACCTCGACGACGTGCCGCCGCTGGTTGCCCGCGCCCGGGTCCTCGGCGAGGTGGAGCCCGCGTTGCGACGGTGGGCCGAGGCCGGCGAACTCCAGCTGCGTGGCGCGGAGCCATCCCGTGTGCGCAAGCTCCACGCCGAGGCGGTGGCGCTGGCTCCGGGGCAGGCCTTCTACGCGGCCGAGGCGCTCCGCGCCTTTCCCGACCTCGAGGGGAGCCTGGCGATCTCGGCGCCCGATCCGGCGTGGAAAATAGAAAACGCCGCGATACTCGCGGCGTCTGGTGCGGTGGAGCCGCGGGAGAACTAGGTCGAGGCGGGACCGGGACCGCCCTCGCGGCCGCCGCCCTCGCGACCCATGCCCTCGCGACCACCGGGGCGCGACGGCACCTTGCGCATGGCGCGGCGGGCCGCCTTCCGGCGACGCTTCTCGGCCAGGCGCTGCTTGAGACGGCGCTTCTCGCCCGGCTTGAGGTAGAAGCTGTTCTTCTTGATGTCCTTGCGGATACCCTCGCGCTCCACCTTGCGACGGAAACGACGGAGGGCCTTCTCGAAGGGCTCATTCTCGCGGACGGTGACCAGGACCAAGCAAACGCTCCGAATCGAAGCGCGGCGGCTAACGCAGGTGTCCCCAGGGCGCAAGCGTCAGAACACGACCCCCACCGCGCCGCCGCCGTAGAACATGTCGTGGAGGCCGCCCTCGAGCCGGATGGCAGCCCGGTCGTTGATGTTGAAGCGCACCCCGATGTTGATGTCGATCATCGGGATGACCGGGACATCACCGAAAATCTCGGCGTCGTAGTGGCAGTTGTAGCCGTCGGGGTCGGCGCGGTCGTAGGCGGCCGCGTCGCTGCCGCAGTCCACGTCGTAGTTGTCGTTGTTGCCCTCGGGGTTGGACGGGTCTTCTCCCGGCTGCCACTCGTACACATTGCCGATCTTGATGCCCATGCCGAGGCCGGCCCCGAACAGGAATGAGAGCCACTTGGTGGCGTGCAGCTCGTAGGCGTAGTTGGCGCCGATGTTCACGAAGCTGAACTCGTCGCTGAAGTCGACCCAGGAGCCATCGAGCGGGTCGGGCGAGCCGTGGTCGATGTCGTCCCAGTAGCCGTCCTCGATGAGCGGCTTGAAGAACTCGATGTAGAAGATGCCGTTGGCCGACTTCTCCTTGATGACGAACTCGAGGCCGAGCGTGTACGCGTTGACGTCGGGGCGAGCGGGGTACTCGTCGTCCTCGTGGGCCTCCGACCAGAGGTCGAGCGTGCCCGTGGGCACGGTCATGTACCGGCCGCGGAAGTTCACTTCCATGAGGAAGGGGCGCTTTTTCTCGGCGACGGCGGGGTCGGCAGGCGGCGCGGTGGCGTCGCCGGGCGCGGGTTCCTGCGCGAGTGCGGTGGCCAGCAAGAAGGGCGCGAACATCGGTGCTCCGGTGTTGACGTGGGGCGTGAATCCTGTTCGAACGGGGCGCACATGTCAACGGTCTTCGCCCTTCTCGTCGGCTGCGCCCTGCACGTGGGAGCGCCGCCCACGCGAGGCTACGCCGTGATCCGGGTAGACGCGCCCGTCGCGGAAGCCAGCATCGACACCGCGCTCCGGTCGTCGGTGGAGGCTGCACTCGCGGCGCGCGCCGCCTCGGGGAGCGAAGCGCTGGCGCTGGAGGTCGAGCTGGCGAGCTGGATGCCGTCGCGACGCGAAGGCGATCTGGTGGTCTACCTCGCCGAGCTGCGCGTGCGCTTCGTGGCGGGGGAGCGAAGCCGATCCAGCGCGTCGAGCACGCTGGTGCCGGGCCCTGGCGATGCCGCGGGCGCGCGGGTTGCCCGGGAGGCGGCCTTCGCCGACCTCGCCGAGCGGGTGGCCGCCGACGGCGTCACGTGGCTGCTCTACGGCACGGCGCAATAGGCCCCCGCCGTGGACGAGATCCTCGCCAGCCTCTCCAAGCCGCTGCCGGTGTACGCCTGCCTCGGCGACCAGGGGGTGCTCGTGAGCGAGGCGGTGGCGGCCATCCGCAAGGCGCTGGCCGGCGGCCCGATGGCGGCCTTCAACCACGCCGTTTTCACCCCCGGGGAAGAGAGCGTGGGGGGGCTGCGCGACGCGCTGCGGCAGGTGCCGGTGATGGCGCCCCGGCGCCTCGTGGAGCTGCGCCAGGCCGAGGGCGCGGACAAGCGCACCCTGGAGGCGATCCTGGAGTTTGCCCAGTCGCCGGTCGACACCACCGTGCTCCTGGTGAGCGGCGAGAAGATGCCCGCCGCGGCCGATGGCGCCGACCTCGGCACCCGCTTCCTCAACGCCGCGAAGAAGGTGGGGCTGGTGTGCAAGTTCGAGGCGCGCTCGGTCGACCCGCTGGCCTTTGCCCGTGCCCGGTGCGCGCCCTGGCGGGCCAAGCTCGGGCAGCCCGCCTTCCAGAAGCTGGTGGAGCTCGGCGGCGAAGACCTCGACACCCTCGCGGGCAACGTGGAGCGTTGTGCCGGCTACGTGGGCGAGGGCGGGGAGATCACCGCCGAGGTGGTGGAGCTGGTGTGTGCCTCCACCGCCGATGCCGACGTGTGGAAGCTCACCGACGCCATCGTGGAGCGCAATCGCGACGTGGCCCTCTCGGAGCTGCACCGCCTGCTCGAGGACGGCGAGCCGCCCCACAAGCTGCTGGCCAGCGTGGCCTTCCAGCTAAGGCAAGTGCTCCTGCTACAAGACGCGACGCGGCGCAAGCTGAACGAGCGGGAGGCGGGCGTGCGCATCCCTCCGTTCAAGATCCGCGCCGTGCGCGCGGCGATCGAGGCGCGGCCCGTCTCCCCGAGCACCTGGCTCGAGGAGCTGGCCGTGGCCAACCGCCGGATGAACAGTTTCCGCGCAGGCGATCGTCGCGTGCTGGAAGCGTTCGTCATGCGACTCGTGGTGCGCTAGGCACCACGGTCGCCACTAGCCCTTGGCGCTCTTGATCGCCTTGGCGAGGCGCGAGATGCGTCGCGCGACGGTGCGCTTGGGGAGCACGCCCTTCTGGGCGAGCTTCTGCAGCGTGGACATGCTGTTGGAGAGCGCGCTCTCGGCGGCGGCCACGTCGCCCGCGGCGAGGGGCGCGCGCACCGCCTTCACCGCGTTCTTGCCCTTGGTGCGGGCGGCGCGGTTGCGCGCGTTTGCCGCCTTGCTCTGGCGGTCGCGCTTGACCTCCTTGGGCGTGCGGGCGCGCTGCTTGGAATCCTTGTTGTCTGCCACGGGAAGTCTCCGAAAGGGCCGCGCGCATAAACGTCGGCGCGAGGCTTGTCAAGTCACTCGCGAGGCGGTAGAAATGGCTCCTCCTCGACCGCTTCCCCGCGGTCATCCGGTCCCACCTTCCGGAACCCCCCACGATGCTCGCCGAGCGCGCCGTGCAGGCGCTAGCCCCCGCCGCCCCTGTCGCCCGCCGGCCCGAGCCGCCGGTGGCGGTGCCGGTGTACGACGGCCCGCTCGACTTGCTGCTGTTCCTCGTGCGCAAGGAAGGCGTGGCGCTCCGGGAAATCCCCGTCGCGCGCATCTGCGACGCGTACCTGGCGCACCTCCGCGATCTCGACGAGATCGACGTCGATCGCGCGGGCGACTACCTCGCGATGGCCTCCACGCTCTGCCTGCTCAAGGCGCGCGAGCTCCTTCCCCGGCTGCCGACGGTGGGCGCCGTGGAGGAGGAGGCGGATCCGAAGGAGGCGCTCGAGCGGCGCCTGCTGGAGTACGAGCGCTTCCGCGACATGGCCGAGCAACTCGGGCAGATGCACCTCCTCGATCGCGAGGTCTTTGCCCGTCCCGAGGTGCCAGTGGCCCCCGGCGAGCAGCCCATCGACCCCGTGGTCGACAGCTACGGCCTCGCCAGCATCTTCTATGAGTTGCTGGAGCGCCGCGCGGCGCCGCCGCCCGAGCACCGGGTGGCCTTCGAGAACTACACGATGGCTGAGCGCGTGCGATTCGTGCTGTCGCGACTCGACGACGGCGCGGAGCACCTTCTCAGCGAGTTCTGGGCGGAGTTGCCGAGCAAGCGAGGGAGGGTGGTCACCTTCCTCGCCACGCTGGAGGCGGCGCGCTTCCAGCTCGTCGACATCGTCCAGCGCATTCACCTCGGCGCGATCACCCTGGTGGGCCGCGTCCACTCCGCGGAGGCAGATCTTTCCATGCTCGCGGAGCACGAGCACGACGACCAGGAGGAGGCCAGATGATGGACGACGACAGCGAGAACGTCATCGATTTCCCCGGACCCGTCGCGAGCGCGCCGGAGCCGAGCCGCGACGACATCGGCGAGCCGGAAGGGCCCTGTCCCCCGGAGCTCCTGGTGCTGGCGCTCGAGGCTTGCCTGTTCGCGTCGGCCGACCCCCGGACGCCGGTCGAGCTTGCGATGGCGCTTGGTGTCGCGACAGTCGATGTATTCGACGCGGTGGAATCGCTTCGCGAGCGCTACCTCCGCAGCGGGTCGGCGCTGCGCGTGGTCGAGGTCGGCGATGGCTACCAGATTCGCACCGACGCGCGGCTGGCCCGCTGGGTGGCCGCGATCCGGGGCGGCAAGCCCTTCCGCCTGTCGCGACCGGCGCTCGAGACCCTCTCGGTGATCGCGTTCCGGCAGCCGGTGACCAAGGGCGCGATCGACGACATCCGCGGCGTCGACAGCGGCGGCATCATCCGCTCCTTGCTCGAGCGCGGGCTAGTGAAGATGTCGGGCCGCAGCGAGGAGCCGGGAAAGCCGATGCTCTACGGCACCACGCCGGCCTTCCTCGAGGTTTTTGGCTTGCGGACCCTGGCCGACTTGCCGACTCTGCGCGATCTTCGCCCATTGCACGCCGACGACGCGGGCCTTGGCCCGGTGCCGGTAGTTCCGTTCCGAGCGCCGGGCGACTAGAATCTGCCGATGATCCTCGCGCTGCTCGTGGCCTGCGAACCGCCATGCCAGAAGTACTGCAACGACCTCGCCGTCACCTACGGCGGGCTGCTCGACAACGCTGGCTCGAGCATCGACACCACGGCGCTGGAGGGCGCCGACGCCGAGGGGGGCCTCGACGAGACGGCCTACGCCGAGGTGTGCGCGGGCGCGCCCGACACCACCGAGTGCGAGTCGTGTACCGACTGGTACTCGCAGACCTTCCTCGCGCCGCTCGGCACCACCGACGCCTGCGACTACGCCTACAAGCGCACCCAGAACTACTCCGGCGGCGAGAAGGCCTGCCAGCAGACCTGCGAAGCGCAGGGCTTGACGTACTAGCGGGCGAGGATAGCCCCCGCCGCCCCGCGTCGTGACGACGCCGGACGGAGACAACGTGAATCCAGATGGAACCGAGCGCCTCGCCAAGGTGCTGGCCGCGCGCGGCGTGGCGAGCCGTCGCGAGGCGGAAGCAATGATCGCGGCGGGCCGCGTCACGGTCAAGGGCGAGCTGGTGTCGCACCCCGGCGAGCCGGTGGATCCCCGCGAGTCGACCATCCGGGTCGACGGCAAGCCGATCCCCGCGTTGCCGCGCATGGCGTACTACGTGCTCTACAAGCCCAAGGGCTACATCGTGAGCCGGCACGACCCGGGCGACCGCAAGTCGGTGATGGAGCTGTTGCCCGAGCTGCCCGAGCGGGTGGAGCCGGTGGGCCGGCTCGACATCAACACCGAGGGCGCGCTCCTGCTCACCAACGACGGGGAGCTGGCGCACCGGTTGACCCACCCGTCCAGCGGCGTTCCCAAGCGCTACCTCGCCAAGGTGTACCGCACGCCCTCCGACCGCACCATCGCCCGCATCGAGGCCGGGTTGAACCTCGAAGATGGCCGCACCGCGCCCTGCAAGCTGCGCGTGGTGAAGGCCACGGATCAGGAGAACGCCTGGGTGGAGATCACCGTCACCGAGGGAAAGAACCGGCTTGTGCGGCGCATCTTTGCCGAGGTAGGCCACCCGGTGGCTAAGCTGGTGAGGCAGTCCTTTGCCACGATCTCGATCCGGGGCCTCGAACGGGGACAGTTCCGCGCGCTGAGTGGCGAGGAAGTGCAGCGCTTGCGGGAGATCGCCGGGGGCACCCCCGCCTCGGCGGCGGGCAAGCGCAAGCGCGACCCGCGGGAGGGCTTCGCCAAGCCCGATCCGGACTGGATCGAGCGGCGCACGCGGAAGAAGCGGCGGCTGCAGGGGAAGAAGTAGCGGGGGTGCGCTGGGTGAGCCGCGCGAAGCCCTGGCCCGACAACGCCCCGGGCACCTGGCACGTCGATACCGGCTGCATTGACTGCGGGTGCTGCCGCGTGGTGGCGCCGTCCACCTTCGGCGAGGCCGACGACCACGCCTTCGTCCGCGAGCAGCCGAGTTCGCCCGAGTTGCTGCACCGCGCCGGGATGGCGCTGGTGGCCTGTCCCGTGCACGCTATCCACGGCGAGGGGGCCGACCTGCGCGCGGCGGCCGCGAGCTTTCCCGACCCGGTGGCTCCCGGGGTGTATGCCTGTGGCTTTGCCTCGGCGGCTACCTTCGGCGCCTCCTCCTGGCTGGTGGTCCGTCCCGACGGCAACGTGCTCGTCGACGTTCCCCGGCCGGTGCCGGCCTTGCTCGACCGCATTCGCGCGCTGGGGGGAGTGCGCACGCTCTTCCTCACCCACCGCGACGACATCGATGGCCACGACAAGATGGCTGCCGCGTTCGGATGCGAGAGGGTGATGCACGCCGCGGATCGCTGCGCCGCGAGCGAGGGCGTGGAGCATTACCTCGACGGCGACTCCACCCTCGCCCCGGGTGTCGACGCGCTGCACTTGCCGGGTCACACCCAGGGGAGCATGGCCCTGCTGGTCGACGGGTCCTACCTCTTCTCGGGCGACCACCTCTGGGGTCGCGGGCCCCGGGGCTGGGTGGCCGAGGGCGCCGAGGGTGGCCTCGGGGCGGGGCGCTCGGTCTGCTGGTACGACTGGCGCGAGCAGATCCGCAGCATGGAGCGGCTTCTCGACCATGACTTCGCGGCGGTGTACCCAGGCCACGGTCGCCCGTGGACGGGAGGCCGCGAGGCGCGCCAGCCGGCATTGCAAAGGTTGATCGCGTGGATGCGCGAGGTGTCCTAGCCCACCGCTTGACGGTTGCGACGTCGGGGGGCATCACCCGCCGCCCCGAGCGCGCCCTTGACGCCCAGCCCCGGGAGGTTACCTGTGTGGGGCTCGCCGCGG
>VGRQ01000251.1 GCA_016875315.1 Deltaproteobacteria bacterium
TCGCGGGGGAGGGTGGCCGCAGGCCGGGAGGGGGCCGGAGGCCGGGAGGGGGCCGGGAGACAGTTCCATCCTCGCTCCCCTCCCCCGCTCGCGGGGGAGGGTGGCCGGAGGCCGGGTGGGGGCCGGAGGCCGGACACCAGCCCGCGTCACCGCCCCCGGCACCCGCGCGGATGAACCCAACGCAGCAGGATCCCCCAGATCCCCCCGAGTTGTGTTCATCGATCGTGAACGCAACGCGGCAGGACCTGGTACATCCCCCCGAGTTGCGTTCACGAATCGGCCCCCTGGATGAACGCAAGTCGGGAGGATGCCAGGGATCCTCCGCAGTTGTGTTCATCGCCGGCATCGCGAACGCATCCTCCCTCCACGTCACCCGCAGTCGATCACCACCCCCGACGCGTCGGCGGCGGAGTCCGAGCCGATGGGTAGTCCCTCGCCATCCTTGCCCACGCCGGGCTCCTGGCGGCAAGCGAGCAGCAAGACGACCATCGATGACGACTAACCGACCCGCCTCCTCCCCCGCAGCAGCCACGCCGCCACGACGCCGCCCCAGGCCGACACCGGCGCCTCGACCCCGCACTGCCGCTGCACCGGGGGCGACCAGTCGTCCACGTCGAGCGAGAGCCCCGAGTACACGCGCGTGCCGTCGTCAACGACGATCTGGCGCTCGCCGAGAGCGGCCCCGGGGGCCACGGCAAAGGCCACGAGGATGCTGTCGCCCTCGCGGGTGGCCGACTCCACCACCAGGCCGTCGCCGAGGTCGACCGTCACCGCGCTGCCCACCTCGCCCGCCACGGTGATGGTCATCTCGCCGGTCTCGCCCTGGGTCACCCGCGCGGGCTCCACCGCCACCAGGCGCGGCCGGTCGTCGGCGGAGAGCACGGTGAAGCCCGCGGCCAGCACGACCTCGCCCGCCTCGCTGGTCACGGTCACGTCGCGAGCACCGAGCGCCGCTCCGGCGCCGATACTGAGGTTGGCCACGAGGCGATCGACGTTGCGCACCTCGAGCTCGCTCACCGTGATGTCGAGGCCCAGGTCGAGCTGCACCTCGCCGTCGACGAGCAGCAGGTACTCGCCGCTGAGCTCCACGCGCAGCGTGTCGCCGGCGTAGGCCTCGGCGGGCGAGAGGCCCGACACCGAGGGGAGCACCGCGTCGATGGCCAGGGGCTCCGACGCGTCGCCGAGGCCCGCGCCGTAGAGCGCCCGCACCGCGAAGACGTCGCCCCCGCCGAGCAGGTCGACGGTGGCGCTGGTCCCGGCCACCGAGGCCACGCTCTCGCCCTGGCGCTCCACCTCGTAGCCGAGCACGGGGTGCATCGAGGCGGGCGGCGTCCAGCTCAGCATCGCGGTGCTGCCCACCACGCGACCCTCGGGACCGGTCAGCCCCGAGGGCGCCGCGAGGTACACCCGGAACTCGAGGCTGCCCTCCGCGGGGAATCGCGAGGTGTTCGCGCCGTCGGTGGCGGCCACCCAGTAGCTCACGACGGTGTCGGGCGCCTGTCCCGGGATGCTCGCGGCGAAGCTGCCGTCGCCCTGGTCGACCATGGTCAGCTCGCCGCCCTCGTCGCTCGTCGTCCACGAGAGCACCACCTCGCCCACGCCACTGTCGTCGCTGACCGTCGCGCTGACGAGGTAGGGACCATCGAGGTTCTCGGTGTCGCCCAGCGCGTCTACCTCCTCGATGTTGGGCGCGGTCACGTCGCCGTCCCAGAGGCTCACCTGGTCGATGAACCAGCCCGCGCCCACGCCGGAGATGTCGGCATCGAAGGCCAGGCGCACCCGCGGGCTGGCACCGAGGCCGTCGAGGCTGACCGAGCTTGGCACCCAGCCACCGGAGTCGCCCGAGTAGCCGTCGTGGGCAGGGTACCCGTACACCGGCGCGACCTCGGTCCAGCCGAAGCCGGCGTCGATCTCGACGTGGCCGGTGTCGCCGGCGCCGAAGGCGTGCCAGTGCATGAAGCGCAGGGTGGGCGCGGCCACGGTGGAGAGGTCGGGGAGCGGGATCTCGAGGTACTCGGTGGCGTCGTTGAGGTAGGTGCCGCCGAGCCCGATCGCCCAGGCGTTGGCGCCGTCGTAGCCGCTGCCCGGCCCGGCGAGCACCTCGCCCCACTTCCACTGCCCCAGGTCGCCGGTGGCCACGAAGCCGCCGTCGTCTTGCTCGAGGTCGTAGGACACCACGACCGTCGAGGCCCAGGCGCTCGCCAGCAGGGCGATCACGCGCCCCCCGCGAGCTGGTAGCGCACCTCGATGACCGCCTCGGGCGGCGGCGCGCTGTCAAAGACCAGGGCTGGTCCCTCCTTGTCGACCGAGAAGGCGGTCTCGCGCTCGCCGTTGACCGACACGGTGACGCTCCCGTCGACCGGGGCCGCCTGGAGCGAGAAGCGGGTGGGCCAGTTGACCGCCAGCGCGCCGAGCGCGTCGGCCACGCCGGTGAACTCCAGGCTACAGATGCTCGACACGCTGCCGCCGGTGGCCTCGGTCACGGCGATGTAGCGGGTGCCGGCCTGCGCCTCGCCGGTGCCGCCGTCGCAACCGCTCGGCGCGTCGCCGACCACGGCGCTGGCGCTGGCGGGCTGCCCGGTCGTCGCGGCTTCGTCGGCCAGTCGCGACACGAAACTCGTGGCGGGATCGGCGCCGAGCACGCTGCCCGACTGGTCGTCGCCATCCGACACGAACACCACGTGCAGCGCGGCGCCATCCCGGCGGAAGCCCACGTTCTGCCCCTCGGCATCGGCGAGGGCGAGCGCGGCGCTGTCGAGCCCGGCGCTCGGCGGCGCGTGACCGGTACCCACGGCGAGGGCGGTGGCCAGCGCGGCGCCGGGCTCGGCGTGCAGCGGCGTGAGGATCCACGGCCGCCCCTGGAGGCTGCCGGCGTCGACCGGGTCGCTGCTGGTTGCCCCCACCTGCCACTCGAGGCCGCTGGCCACGAGCGCGTCGACGAAGTCGGCCGAGGCCGCGGCCAGGGCCTCCTGCTCCTCCTCCATGCTGCCCGTGCCGTCGACCACGAACAACACGTCCACCGGCGGGGCGCTTGCTTGAACCAGTGTTTCTTCCACCCACACCTCGGGCGGAGCGGTAGCGTCCGGGTCTTGGAACCCGTAGTCGAGGCCGTCGCAGCCGCCGAGGAGGGCCGCCCACGCCACCATCGAAGCCACCTCCAGCGCGCATAGAAAGCGTACGCGCTCCGGCGACATCGGTCAATCCTCCAGTGCGCGGCCGGCCGCCCCGAGCTGCCGCTTGTAGCCCACCACGCGGTTCACGAGCTCGCCGTTGGGCTCGGCGCGCTTGAGCACGATGCGCCGGAAGTCCATGAACTGCGTCACCCGGAACTCGCCGCTGAAGCTGAGGTACTTGTCGACCAGCGGGTTGAAGCCGGTGGCAGCCAGGGCCTCAGCCCGCCGCAGCGGCTCGGGGAGGGGCACGTCGATGACGACGATGGCGTTGTCCACCGTCGTGAGCGTGCCGCGTTCGTAGACCAACTCGTGCTTTCCCTCCAGGCGGTCGCGGTCTTCCTGGAGGGTGCCGAGCTGGTCGACGATGACGTGGGCCACGTTGTCGACGGTGCGACCGCCGAGGAAGTGGACGTCGATGTACACCCCCTTGGGCTTCTCGTAGTTCACCTCCAGGTTGCGCGGCGAAGCACGGGTTTCCTTCACCTTGCGCTCCTCGGCCACCGCCTCCGGAGTCGTGGGGCTGCGCCCACCCGGCACGCCGCTGACCACCGGCGCGTCGTCGGTCTGACAGGCGATCAGGAGCGCGAGCCACATGCCATCCACGTTAACGGCCAGCCATGCGCGTGGTCATCCGCTACTTCGCCACCCTGCGAGACATCAAGCACCGCGACGAGGAAACGGTGGAGTTGCCCGAGGGCACCACCGCGCTCGGCGCCTACGCGGCGATGGGCCTGCCCACGGCGCTGCCCGTGGCCTTCGCGGTGAACATGGAGCGCGTGCCCGGCGGCACCCCGCTCGCGCACGGCGACGAGCTGGTGTTCCTCCCGCCCGTGGGCGGCGGATGATCGCCGTCGTCGACCAGGCCATCGACAGCCGGGCGGTCGCCGACGCGGTGCGGGATCGTCGCCACGGGGCGGTGCTGGTGTTCGAGGGCGTGGCGCGCGATCACCACGATGGGAAGCAGGTCGTCTCCCTGTTCTACGAGGCCTACGTGCCGATGGCGCTCCGCGAGATGGAGGCGATCGCCGTCGATACCCGCGCCCGCTGGCCCGGCGTGAGCGTGGCGATGGTCCACCGCACCGGACCCTGCGCCATCGGCGAGCCGAGCGTGGTCATCGCGGTGGGCGCCGCCCACCGGGGTGAGGCCTACGAGGCGAGCCGCCACGCGATCGACGAGCTGAAGCTGCGGGTGCCGGTGTGGAAACGCGAGCACTACGCCGACGGCAGCGCCTGGATCGCCAACAAGGTCTAGCGCGGTGAACCGTCGACCCGCCGCCCACGCGCCGGCCTTCGCCACCCGGGCCGATCGCCCCGATCACCGGCCCGAGGTGAACCCCTATCGCGACGCGCACCGCCTCTACGGCCCGGGGCTCGTGCCCGCCGAAGACGCGCCCCGGTGGAGAGGCCACTGGCACGAGAACTTCGGGCGTAGCGCGCCGATACACCTCGAGCTGGGGCTCGGCAACGGTCACCACCTGGCCGCGCGGGCGGCCGCCCACCCCGAGATCGACTTCGTCGGGCTCGAGATCCGCTACAAGCGCTGCGTGGTCGCCGCCGAGCGGGCGCGAGCGGCCGGCGCCGAGGCGCGGGTACGCGTGGTTCGCTACTCCTGGTTCAGCCTCGACGATCTCTTCGCCGAGGGCGAGCTTTCCGGCATCCACGTGTACCACCCCGACCCCTGGGAGCGAGGGCGCCAGGCCAAGCACCGGCTGATCGAGCCGGGCTTCGTCCTCGCCGCCGCCCGGCTGGTGGCACCCGGGGGGGAGCTCCGGTTGAAGACCGACTTCAAGGGCCACTTCGACGCGCTCCTCGCCGCGCTTCCCGGCACCCCGTGGCAGGTCATGGGCGCGTCGCTCCACGTGGCGCGCGACGGGGCGCCCTGGCCCGACGACATCGTCACCGGCTACCAGGCCAAGTTCAACGAGAAGGCGCTGCCCGTCTACGCCGCGTGGCTACGGCGAGGAACGTAGCGGTCGCGACAACGCTTGCACGAGGCGCACCGCTGCAGCCACCGCAGGCCTCGCCCGGGGCGGCGCCACCGGTGGGGTCGGTGTCGAGCAGCCACTCCTCGAGGTTGGCGTAGCCGTCGCCGTCCGGGTCGTCGCCGCTGTCGTCGCGACCGGGATCGAGGCCGTGCTCGCGCTCCCAGGCGTCGCCCATGCCGTCGTGATCGTCGTCCACCGGCATCGAGAGATCGAGGCCGTCGCGCGCCTCGCCCTCGGCGGGCTCCAGCACCACCGCGCCCTCCTCGGCGCGGGCGCCGTCGTACCAGGTGTCGGCCCAGCCGGGGTCGCTGGGGCAGTACCACCAGGAGCTGGCGACGAGGCGCACCGCCACGCTGTCGAGGCCGGTGAGCGTGTATCGACCGTCGTGGTCGGTGGTGGTGTCCCAGGTGCGCGGGTCGTCGGGGCCCACCTCGATCGCCGACACGGTGGCGCCGTACACCGGCTCGCCGTCGTCGCCGGTGACGGTGCCGGTGAAGGTGGCCGCCTGCCGCAGATCGACCCGCACCTCGGTGCTGCCATCGACGGCGAATCGCCGCCGCTCGGCGCCGTCCATCTCGAAGCCCGACACCAGGCCCGCGTCGTCGGCAAACACGTACACGTAGTAGTCGCCCGGGTAGAGGCCGGTGATCGTCACCCGGCCGTCGTCGTCGGCGCCGTCGCCCCGGCCCACGGTGTAGGTGTCGTTGTAGACGAGCACGCTCACCTCGCTCACGTCGCCCGGGCCTGCGAACGCGAGGGTGAAGGTGGACTCGACGGGGAGATCCAGGTCGATGTCGACCTCCACGCCTTCCTCGTGTACCGGCATGGCCGAGCCGGGACGATCGCTGGCCGGGTAGTACGTGGTCGCGAGGCCGGGGGAGGAGGCCCAGGCCACCACGTCGCCGGGGGGCAGGCCCTCGGCGAGGTAGACGCCAGCGCTGTCGATCGCGGGCGCGAGCACCTGCCCGTTGCTGTATACGTACGCGGTGCCACTGGCGACGGGACCCTCGGGGCCGCTGACGACGCCGCTGACGCTGATCCCGTCGAGCAGCGCGTAGTCGCCCACCTCGGTGGCCTCGCCGAGCGCCACCGTGGCGTTCTCGGCGGTGGAGGCGCTGTAGCTCTGCCCGAGCCACTGGCCGGGCCACCCCTCCGCGCCGAAAACCACCTCGTAGGGCGAGCCGCCCGGGGCGGCGCCGAGGCCGACGATCTCGTAGCGACCGTCGCTGTCGGCGGTGGCCGATCGCGTCACCACCTGCGTGGTGCTGTCGTTGCCCCGGGCCTCCACCACCGTGCCGGGGACGGGATTGCCCGCGAGGTCGAGCACCCGCCCCGCGACGGTCCCGCCGAGGGGGAGGCTGTCGTCGAGGCCGCTTCGTTCGCCCTCCTCCTCGACCTCGACGCGCTCGATGTCGCACACCCCGGCGGCGCCGCCGAAGAAGCCGTCGGCGTGAGGGTCGTCGTTGGCGGGGAAGTACACGATCCGGTAGGCGTTGGCGGGCAGCCCGGTGATCGTCCACGCGCCGCCGGATCGGGTGGTGGCCGTGGCGTAGTTGAAGCGCGGGTCGTAGGCCACGACCGTGGCGCCCACGACGGCATCGCCCTCCTCGCCCATCAGCGTGCCCGCGAGCTCGCCCGCCGTCGCGAGCGCCACGAGGATCACGACGCGGTCCCGATGCCCATCGCGTCGAGCCGCCGGCTGGCCCCGCTCGGTCGCGCCTCGTCGATGCTCACCGCCACGGCGCGCCCCTCGTAGCCGTACCAGTCGATGACGGCTGCCACGCCCTCGCCGCCGCCACTCACTGCCGTGCCCACCACGAGGATCGTCTCCGGGTCGCCCGCGCGGGCGCGTACCCAAGCCAGCGCCTGCTCCAGGCCAAGATCCCGCGCCCGCACCGGGTCGTAGAGCGCCAGCAGCGCCACCAGCGCCGCCAGGCCCACCGCCCAGGGCACCCCGGGGAACAACACCAGCAGCGCCGCCGAGGCGCCAACCACGGCGCTCAACCACGGCCGCGGCCGTCGCTCGTCGAGCGCCAGCGCCGACACGCGCTTGATCCCTGGACCCGGCGTGCCCACCACCACCGCCCATGCCGCGCGCCGCGGCCAGGGGCGCACCCAGCCGAATCCGACGCCCGCCGCGAAAAGGGTGGCGAGGAGAC
>VGRQ01000252.1 GCA_016875315.1 Deltaproteobacteria bacterium
CGGCGACAGAGAGCTGCACGTAGCCATCGACGGTGTCGCAGGCCTCGGCGCAGGCCTCGGTGTCGAGTGTCGCGCAGGCGATCAGCAGCATCGCGACCATGGGGAGGCCAGGTGCGCGGGCCGTTTACCCTGGTCGGCAGCGGCTCGCTGTCAAAAACTGGCCGGTTGGTTTTTTTGAGTTTGCGCGATCAGGTGCTGGCGCGGTCGATGGCCACCACGCCGCGCACCGCCCTGAGCTTGCGCACCAGCACCTCGAGCTCGTTGATGTCGTGGACCGACACGCCGAGGTCGCACACGGCACGGTCGTCGTCGTCCATGCGCACGTCGGCTTTCCACAGGTTGATCTTCAGGCTGGAGCACACGCTGGTGATGGCGGCGAGCATGCCGGGCCGGTCTTCGAGGACGAGGTGGAGCAGGCTCTGGTGGAGGGTCTTCGCGGCGGCGTCCCAGCTCACCGGCACGAAGCGGTCGCTGTCGAGCCCCTTCACCGAGGCACACTCCGCCTTGTGAATCGACAGGCCGCGACCCCGGGTGATGTAGCCGACGATGTTCTCGCCCTTCATCGGGCGACAACAGCGCGCGTAGTCGACGAGGATGTCGGTTTCCCCCGACACGACGATGGCGCTGTCGGCCGGCTTGCGGACCTTCTGGAGTAGCGACTGGAAGGCGTTGGGCTGCGGCGCCGGGGACTCCGGCGGCGGGGCGAGGATGCGCAGCGCCTCGGTGGGCGACACGCTGCCCGCCACCACCTTCTCGGCGAGCTGCTCGAACTTGTCGTAGCCGGCGGCCTCGATGCGAGCGACGGCGTCTTTGTCGGCAAGCACCTTCTTCAGGGAGTGCTGCTGCTTCTTGAGCGCGTTCTCCAGGATCTCGCGACCCAGCTCCACGGCGCGATCGGAGCTCTCTTCCCGCAGTTTCTTGCGGATCTTCTCCAGCGCCCGGTGGCTGTGCGCCCAGGTGAGCCACTCTCGCGACGGGTGCGCGTCGGGCCGGGTGACCACCTCCACCGTGTCGCCCGTCTTCACCGGGCTGCGCAGCGGCACGAGCCGCCCGTTCACCTTGACGCCCACCGTGTGGTTTCCCACCTCGGTGTGCACGTGGTAGGCGAAGTCCAGGGCGGTGCTGCCCTCGGGCAGCATGATGATGTCCTTGCGCGGCGTGAAGACGTGGATCGACGCGGACAGATCCGATCGCGCCGCCTCGAGGAAGTCGGCCGGGTCTTCGATGTCGCGGGCCATCTGGATGAAGCCGCGCAGCCGCGCCGCCTCGGCCAGCTCGTTGTTGGTGACCGCGAGGCGCCCGTTCTTGTAGCGCCAGTGCGCAGCGATGCCCGTCTCGGCCACCCGGTGCATCGCCGCCGTGCGGATCTGGATCTCGATCTCGCGCCCGTCGGGACCGACAACAGTCGTGTGCAGCGACTGGTAGCCGTTGTTCTTGGGAACGGCGATGTAGTCCTTCATGCGCGTGGCGACGGGCAAGAACGCCGAGTGCACGAAGCCCAGGGCCACGTAGCAGCTCTCGCGGTCGGGGACGGTCACGCGGAACGCGAGCAGGTCGTAGAGCTCCGAGAGGTCCTTCCCGGTGCGCTGGAGCTTGCGCCAGATGCTGTAGAGGTGCTTCACCCGCCCGGAGATCTCGCACCTCATCCCGCGAGAGCCCAGCGTTTCCATGAGCAGTTGCTTGGTCTGGGCCACGTAGGCCTCGCGCTCGGGGGCATCGAGCCCGAGGGCCTCGGCGAGCCGGGCGTGTTCCTCGGGCCAGAGGTAGTGGAAGCTGAGGTCTTCCAGCTCGCGCTTGAGGGTTTCCAGGCCGAGGCGGTGGGTGAGCGGCGCGTAGATGTCGAGCGTTTCCTGGGCGATCTTCCGTTGTTTCTCGGGGCGCTGGTGCTGGAGCGTGCGCATGTTGTGCAGCCGGTCGGCGCACTTGACGATGATGACGCGGATGTCCTTGCCGAAGGCGAGGACGAGCTTGCGGAAGTTCTCCGCTTGTTCCTCGAGCTTGCCCTTGTAGCTGAGCTTGCTCAGCTTGGTGACGCCCTCCACCATCTCCAGCACCGTCTTGCCGAACTCCTTCTCGATGTCGGCGGGCTTCGCGGCGGTGTCTTCCAGCGTGTCGTGCAAGAGGCCGGTGGCGATGGTCTCCACGTCCATGTGGAGCTCGGCGAGGATGTAGGCCACGTTGAGCGGGTGGACGAGATAATCCTCCCCGTTCTTCCTCGTCTGTCCCCGGTGCCAGAACGCAGCGGCCATGTAGGCTTGCTCGACCAGTCCGGTGTCGGCGCCAGGCGCGTACTCCCCCACGCGGCGAACGATGTCCGCGATGGTGATCAACCCCGATTCGCCGTCGGCCAATGAACCGCCCTTCAGCACTTTCCCACGCCGGCTCTCGCTGTCAAGGCTTCAGTCAAGAAATGTCCCGGCCCAGTCGCGCAACTGGCGCGGTCGAGCCTCGAAGAAGTCCTGGAGGCAGGCCACGTGGACCTCGTACTCGGCGTCGCTCCAGTAGCGGCGGGGGTCGGCTCGCACCGCCTCGCCGATGAGCGCGTCGAGCTCGCGCACCCGGGCGGCGCCGTCCGCGGCCTCGAGGAGGTCGGCGTAGGCCATCACCGCCGCCGCCATCTCGGTCATGCAGGCGTCGTTCTCCTCGCAGCCCTGGGCGAGCATGCCCATGTCGTACTTGTCGAGGTCCATCCCGTACATGCCGCAGTCCTCGTAGCTCCACGGCCGGTAGCCGTAGTCGAGGTCCATCGACTGGGTGAGGAAGGTCCACTTGTCGCGACTCGGCTCGTGGTAGAGCTGGTAGTTGGACAGGTCATAGCTGTAGCTGTCCCAGTGGACGATGCTGCGCTCCAGCGCGAGGTAGGCCACCCAGCGTTCCCAGTCCAGGTGGGCGCGCATCGCCTCCTCCCACTCCGCGCCGTCGAGCCGCGCCGCCTGTCCCAGGGCGCGGAGGGCGTCGTCGTTGCCCTCGTCGTTTTCCTCTACCTCCATGCAGCTCACGTCGGTCACGTCGCAGTAGGCCTCGGCGTTCTCGTAGAGGTTGCCGTTGGGGTCGTCGAACCAGGCCTGGAGGAAGTCGTCGTTGTGCGGCTCCACCACCACGTACAGCCCGTAGTCGCGACCGTTCAGCTCCAGTTGCGCGAAGCCGCTGCGCGAGGCGGGGTAGCCCCATTCCCGGTAGAAGCCGTAGGAGAGCGAGGACGACATCTGCGAGGGATCGTAGCAGTCGTTGTGCAGGTAGAACTTCTTCAGCCCGAGGAACTCCTGCTCGGGGTCGTAGTGGTTGATGTCGACGATGAGCGAGGGCTTGTCGCCGATCGGCTGCCAGGACGAGGAGCCCTTGATGTGGATGGCGACCTCGAACTGGTAGCCTTCGAAGCCCAGAGTCGCCGGCACGAAGTCGCGGCCGTCGCGCTCGAGCTCGCGGTAGGCCTCGTCGCTCAGTTCTAGAGTGAGCGCGTGGATCGCCGAGGGGTCGTACAGGTCGCCCTCGGGGCCCTCGGGCTCGGCGGTGTCGGCGTCGCTCGCGGTGTCGCCCGGCGCCAACTCGACGCCCGTGTCGACGGCGCGGGGCGGCGCGCTGTCGCCGTGCAGGGTCTCGATGCTACGGGGCGTGCAGGCCCACAAGGCGACGATCACCGCTCACTGATAGCCCACCCGCGGGGGCACGGAAAAATTTCCTGCCGGCGGGATCGCCGGGCGATGTTGCGAGCATACAGCCAGTGCGGAGTACACCATGTGGACGTTGTTCCTAGCTTGCACTGACGCGCTGACCGTCAACGAGAAGAAAGAACAGGAAGGTCGCGACGACACCGCTATCGACGTGGGCGACCTCTGCGCCGAGGCCACCCCGGCGAGCACCACCATCCCCGTGGTGTTCGACGCCTACGACGACGGTTGCCCCTGGGGCGAGGACGACAACCTCGAGGCCGAGGACGCCCACTGCACGGCGCGCTTCGAGCAGTCCGAGAGCATCGACATCGGCACCGGCGCCGTGATCTGCGACGTTGACTTCGACTTCCAGGTGGAGGGCGGCAACGTCAACCGCATGGAGTACGACGACAACTTCTTCTTCACCTTCGACGACGTGGTGCTGGCGGCCTCCTACGGCCCCTTCGTGGACTTGTTCCCCCAGGAAGACGGCCTGCCCATCTACGACTGGTCGAGCATCGCCGGGCAGGAGTTCACCTTCTCCGGCTACGACACCTACTGCCTCGGCGAGGCCGATGGGCTCGCTACCTGCCGCATCCCCGAGCCGGAGACCGAGGGCGCCATGGCCCTGTCCTTCGACGCGAGCATCATCGAGAAGCTCTCCACGCGGGCGATCGCCCAGGAACGGGTGGAGTATGGCTTCATCGCCTTCGGCGACAACGACGCGTCGTCGGACTGCTACCACGCGGAGTTCGCCTTCGACGTGACGATCTCGTATGTCGAGCAGTAGCTAGAACCAGTAGTGGACGGTAACGGCCGGGGCGCCCGAGACGGTGCGCAGGCCGGTGGACTCGCCGAGATCGACGTTGAGCCCCCACTCCACGCCGAAGCCGAGGTTCTCGAGGCCGAACATGAAGAACTCGGCGCCGAGCGCGGGTTGAACGCGGACGAAGTCGCTCCCGGCGGCGCTGACGTAGTGGGCCCCGCCCGCGCCGTAGAGCGCGAGGTTGTCCTCGGCCACCAGGCCGTAGAGGAGGCGCCCGCCGGCCACCAGCTCGGTGTCGGCCCCGGAGGCCACGGCGAAGCCGCCGTCGAGCTCCAGCTGCACGTTCACTGCTGGCGACTTCGTCGGGATCGCGTAGCGAACGGACACCGCCGAGACGCTGCCGAGGCCGGCGTGGAAACCGAGGCCGAAGCGGCCCCGCAGGTCGTTGGCTTCGGCGGGGGCGGCGAGGATCAACAGCGCGGCGAGCATCGGCGGCGGCTAACTCGCTCGCTCAGCGCGTGGTCCGGGTGACGTGGATCCCGGGCCAGCGCTCGGGCAGGTCGTCCACCTGCACGCGCACCCGTCGCAAGACCACGACCGGGGAGGGGAAGCCTGCGACCCAGGCGAGGAGCCTCTCGCCGAGGAGCGCGTGGGCGTGGGCATCCTGCACCACCTGGCGGCGGCCGAGAACCACGCGGAGGCGGTGGGCGCCCATCGACAGCTCGAATCGCTCGAGGTCGGAGGGCACCGGGGCCACCGGGCCGGCCCACCGCTCGGCGCCTAGAGCCAGCCACGCCGGGCAGGTGGCGAGCGGGTCGATCACCAGCCCGCCGGCCGCGGCGGCCGCGTAGAGCGCCGAGGCGCTCACGTTGCCGGTGGCGACGGTGCGCACGAGGAAGCCGGTGCCCTCGTACAGGTCGCCGTCGCTGGTATCGGCGCTGATTCCAGGCACGTTCACCAGCACGCGCGCGCGTCCGGTGGCCGGGGGACAGCCGCTCCCGGCGCCCTGGATGCGGCCGTGGGCACGGAGGCCGTCGCCGGTCACGCGCAGCTCGGCGCCGTCGCCGTCGATCTCGATGCCGTCGGGGGCCCCGTGTACGCCGGCGTCGTCGAGGGTGGCGGGCCCGTTGATGCTCCGGTGCTCCAGCGCGTGCAGGTCGTCGCGGAGGATGGCGACCCGGGAGGTGAGCTGCGACTCGTAGACCCCGGTGTTGCCGACCGCGTAGCGGAAGTGGAGCACGGTGCCGTCGCGCGCGGTGGCGTAGGCGATCCACGCCTCGCGACGGGGCTCGACGCCGAGGCGTGCCGCGAGCAAGGCCACGAGGCCGAGGCCGAGGAGCGCGCCTACCCAGCGGCCCACGGCCGGCGCTCGACGAAGATGGGCGACCAGGGCACCAGGCCCGTCCCCCGCTGGTTGATGCAGGCGTACTGGATCGCGGGGAGGGTGAGCGCGTCGAGCTCGGGGTGAGCGACGTACAGGTTGGGCCGCACCTCGGCAACGGCGTCGTAGCCGCCCCGGCACATGCGCGCCTTGAGTTGCGGGGGCGTGCGCGGGCGCTGGATGACCTCGGTGATCGCGCGCTGGACGAACTGCACGTGACCTGCCTCGCAATAGCCCCGGTCATCGCCCTCGAGCTGCGTACACTCGGTGATGTCGGCGGGACGATTGCGGTTGAGGGCGAAGTACCACCAGTCGAGCCACATTCGTTCCAGCGCGTTGCCCTGGACCGTCTGGATCTGTCCCCAGAAGGCGATGGCCTCGCGCGCGGCCTCGACCTGGGTCACCGCGCGTCCGCCGCCCGTGATCGTGCCTTGCAGCTCGAAGGTCCACCCGTGGTACAGGCACTCGTGGTAGTAGCCGCCGGCCCCGCCGCAGGTAGCGAGGGTGCCGAAGCGATCACCGGCCCGGGCCTGTCGCTCGGCGATCGAGAAGAAACACTCCGACCGCCACTCCTCGCTCTCGATACTGCGGCAGTCGCGACCGCTCGCCTCGGGACGCTCGCGAATCACGGCGGCGGCGCACTCCTGGGACTGGTCGCCCGCACGCTCGCAGAGGTCGAGCGAGTCGGCCACGGGGAGGTCGCCCGCGAGCGCGAGGCTGTAGGCCTCGGCGGTAGACGGCCCGGCGCAGCCGACGATCAGCGCGAGCACGCGGCGCTCCGGCGGGCGATGAGGGCCTCGATCTCGCGGTCGGGCGCGTGCTCGAGCAGCGCCGGCATCGGGCCCGCGCCGCAGGGGAAGTCGTGCTTGTCGCGGGCCATGTTGAGGAGGTCGTCGTACAGCGCGAGGCCGGTGCGCAGGCAGGCCTCCCGGGCCACGGCGCTGGGGACGAGGTTGCAGGGGCCGCGGTCGATGGGCCGGTTCACCGAGAGACAGCGCCGGTAGTAGGCCGACCAGGGCGCCGGGTCGTCCGCATCGAAGCCGAGATCCACGAGGCGGCTCGCCACGGCGGGCTCGCCTCGTCCCACGGCGCAGGCGGACTTGTCGAACTTCACCACCTCCTGCGTCCAGAGGTGCATGCGGCAGTCGTGCTCGAAGCGGCCGGCGCCGCCGCAGAGCGCGATCTCCCCGGCCTTCTCGGCCCGGACGAAGCCGCACTCGTCACGCGCCACCGCGCCGTGCACCTGGGTACACTCGCCCCGCTGGGCGTGGCAGTCGTCGCGCAGGGCGGGGTCGCTCACGGCGGCGCAGCCACCCGACTCCAGGGCTTCTCGGTACTCGGCGGCGCCCGGGGCGCACGCGAACAGGGCCAGGATCACGGCTCGATGGTCTCGGCGACCTCGAAGCTCTCGCCGTCGGCGGCGATGACCCACACGTCGATCGGCCCCGTGGTCTCCTCGGTGACAGGGTCGTAGTCGAGTGCCCCCGACGCGCCCTGGACGTTGACATCGTTGGCCACG
>VGRQ01000253.1 GCA_016875315.1 Deltaproteobacteria bacterium
CCGCGGAGAACCTGCGGGCTCTCGGCGTACCGCGCGGGGCGCGGGTCGGGGTGGTCGGCGCCGGTCGCATCGGCACCCAGGTGCGCGCCAGCCTGCAACGGGCGGGGTTCGAGCCGGTGGTCTTCAACCGGACCGCCCGCGAGGGCACTCGCCCGCTCGGCGAGATCCCGGGCGCTGGATTGCGCGCCCTGGTGGCCTGCACCTCGGCGCCGTCGGCGTGGCTCGTGCCCCCCGAGGGGCTGGCGGTGGTGGATCTCGGGCGGCCGGCGCAGGTGATCGGCGCTGCCGTCGGCCTCGACACCATCCTCCACGGCCCGGGGCTGCGTCTCGACGCGGAAACGCGGGGCCGTGCGCAGGCGCTGGTGGAGCGCGCGATGGGCGAGTGGCAGGCCCAGTGGCAGGCGCACGTGGCGCGCGAGCGGCTCGCGCGGGTGCAGCAGCTCCGCGAGTTGTTCGTGGAGCACGAGATCGAGGCCACGCTCGGCCCCGCGCTGGAGGGGCTCGACAGCACGACTCGCCGTCGCGTGCTCTCGGCCGCGAGGCAAGCGGTACGCCGCTACAGCCACGCCGTCATCGGCGCGCTCAAGGAGGACCGGTGAAACTTGGCACGCGCCGCAGCAAGCTCGCCCTCGCCCAGAGCGGCATGGTCGCTCGCGACCTCGGTCCCGACGTTGTTCTCGAGGGCATCGACACCGAGGGCGACCGCATCGTCGACGCGCCGCTCACCGGCCCGCTCGCCAAGGGCTTCTTCACCGAGGCGCTGGAGACGGCGCTCCGCGAGGGTCGGATCGACCTGGCCGTACACTCGCTGAAAGACCTTCCCGTCGGCGAGAGCGAGGGCCTCGTGGTGGCCGCCGTCACCCGGCGCGAGCGTGCCAACGACGTGCTGATCGCGCGTCCCGATGCGGTCGTCGACGACAGCTTCCCGCTGCGTCCTGGGTCGCGCGTGGGCTCCACCTCCACCCGGCGACAGGCCCTCTTCCGTCACCACGGACGCGACCTGGAGGTGCTCCCTTTGCGCGGCAACGTCACCACGCGCGTGGAGCGCCTGCGCGAGGGTCGCTTCGATGCCATCGTGCTCGCCGAGGCGGGGCTGAATCGCCTCGGAGCCGAGGTGAGCCTGCGCGGGCTGAGCGCCTTCCGCCTCGGCCTCGACGGCTGGCCCTGCGCACCGGGACAGGGAGCGCTGGCCATCCAGTGCCGCGCCGACGACGCCACGGCCCGCGCGCGCATCGCGGCGCTTCACCACGAGCCCACTGCCCGGGCCGTCGCGACCGAGCGACAGTGGCTGTCTGCCCTCGGGGGTGGCTGCACCATCCCCTTCGGGGCGCACGTCGATGGCGATCGCTGGAGCTGCGTACACGCGCTCGACGGCGTGGTGGTGCGGAGCGGGGAGGGGACCGGCGGCGCCTTGCCGTGGACGAGAGGAGTGGAAAAAGTCTTTGATTTCGAGGTGATCCATGTCGATCCATGAGGAACTCTTCGACCGGGCTCGCGGGGTGCTCGCCGGGGGCGTGTCCAGCCCGGTGCGGGCCTTCAAGAGCGTGGGGGGAACGCCTCGCTACGTGTCGCGCGGTCGCGGCGCGACGATGTTCGGCGAGGGCGGCGAGCAGTGGACGGACTTCTGCCTCGCCTGGGGCCCGCTCATCCTCGGGCACGCCCACCCCGAGGTGATCGAGGCGGTGCAGCGCGCGGTGGCCGACGGCCTCGCCTTCGGCACGCCCACGCGCGCCGAGATCGAGCTGGGCGAGCGCATCCTCGCCGGCTACCCGGGTCGCGACCGCTGTCGCCTCATGTGTACCGGCAGCGAGGCGGTGATGACGGCGCTGCGCCTCGCCCGGGCGCACACCGGTCGCGACCGGATCCTCAAGTTCTCGGGCTGTTACCACGGCTGTGCCGACGCGATGCTGGTGAAGGGCGGCTCGGGGCTGGTGAGCTTCGGCATCGGCGACAGCGCGGGGGTGCCCCCGGGTGCCGCCGCCGACACGGTGGTGGTGCCGCTCGACGACGACCAGGCGCTGGTGGATGCCTTCGCGCTGCACGGCGCGTCGCTGGCGGCGGCGATCGTCGAGCCGGTACCGGCCAACAACGGGCTCCTGGTGCAGCGCCCCGAGTGGTTGCGTCGCCTGCGGGACTTGTGTTCGAAGCACGGCGCGCTGCTCATCTTCGACGAGGTGATCACCGGCTTCCGCTTCCACTACGGCGGCTACGAGCGCGTGGTCGACGTGATGCCCGACCTCGTCACCCTCGGCAAGATCGTGGGCGGTGGGCTCCCGGTGTCGGCGGTGGTCGGCCCCTCGGCGATCCTCGACCGCCTGTCTCCCGCGGGCAGCGTGTACCAGGCCGGGACCATGGGCGGAAACCCCGTGGCGCTCGCGGCCGGCAACGCCACGCTCGACGTGCTCTCGCGCGGCGACGTGTATCGTCACCTCGCGATGCTCGGCGAGGCCTTCGATGCCTTGCCGAAGGACAAGGTCCAGTGGGTGCGTCACGGTCCCATCGTCTGGCCCTGGCTTGGAAGCGGCGCCCCGCCGCGCACCGACGCGGGGCTCGATCCGGCGGTGAAACCTTGCTACAACGAGCTGTTTCACCGGTGGTTGAGCGCCGGGATCTACTTCCCGCCGAGCGCCTTCGAGGTGGGGTTCTTGTGCGGGGCGCACACGGTTGGGGACCTGGAGCGCCTGTTGAGCTAGGCGCGATACCCGGGCGACGATGCTGCCGCTGCTGCTCAACGCCTTCCTCGTGCTCTTCGGCGCCGACGCGATCTTGTCGTGTGCCGACGACCTCATGGCGCTCGGCGGCTTGCCCCGGCCGCTGGAGGGCGTGCGTGGCGTGGCCGCCGGCGTCGCGATGGCTGGGTGCCTGCTCGTCTCCGTGGGGCTCGTGGTCACGCCCCGGGTGCCGTGGCGCCCGCTGGTCTTGCCGGCCCTGTTCCCGTGGGTCGCGACCGTCCTCAGTCCCATCCCCACGTTGCTCACCTTCGGCCTGGAGCCGGGCGGCAGCATCCTCGTGAGCTTGCCGCAGCTGGTCGTGGCGATCGACGCGATCCTCGCGGTCCGGCGCCGGACAGGGGGCTGGTGGCTGCGCCCGGAGGGGGTCCCGGCGTTGTCGTGGTGGCACTCGGTCAAGGCCATCGGCTGGCTCGGGCTGTGCACGCCGGCCCTGGTCGCGACGCTCTTCGTGGCGGAGCTGCAGGTTGCCCTGGACGTGTCGTCTGGTGGCTACATTCGCCTCACGGGGCGCGGGATCGAGCTGACGGAACACCAGCTGTACCGAGGCGGCCAGTACGTTCGGCTCGTGGCGATGCAGCACGTGGGTGACCGGCAGTTCTACGAGAAGCTGCTCGACGAGCTGGCGCAGTTCGACGCGCTGGTGCTGGACGAGGGTGTCGACGACCCCGACCAGCGGCTTGGTGCTACCGTGCCTCACGTCGCCATCGCCGAGGCGCTGGGCCTCGACTCGCAGGATGCCTTCCACGCGCGCAACCCGGGCGTGCGACGGCGAAACGCCGATGTCACCACCCGCGAGTTCTCCGAGCCGACGGTGGCGCTGCTGCGCGCCGCCACCGGAATCCTCGACGGCGTGGGCGACCCCGCCGTGGAGTTGCTCGCCTACGTCGACCTGGCCACCCCCGAGACGATGGAACAGGCGAAGGTGGACATCGTGGATCGTCGCAACGCGCACCTCGTCGCCGAGATCGAACGCGCGGCGGCCGAGGGCGAGAGCGTGGTGGTGCCCTGGGGCGCCCTGCACCTCGGCGCCGTCGAGGCCGAGTTGCAGGCCCGCGGCTGGGAGCGGGGCGGCTGGCGAACGCGGGTGGTGGTGGCGTGGTGACGGGTCTGGGCGCCCGCCTCTTCCGGCCGACTCCGGTCGAATCACCAGCCTCTATCCTCCCTCCTCCCTCCTCCCTCCTCCCCCCCATCACCGCCGACGATCGCTCGCAGCCCCTCCACCCACGCCGGGTGGCTGTTCACGCACGGCACCACTCGCAGTTCCTCCCCCCCGTGCGCCCTGAACTCGGCCGCGCCCTCCACGCCCAGCTCGTGCAGCGTTTCCAGGCAATCGGCCACGAAGCTCGGGGTGATCACCGCCAGGCGCTTGATGCCCTCTGCGGGCAAGCTGGCGAGCATCGACTGCGTGGACGGCCCGATCCACGCGGCGGGGCCGAGGCGGCTCTGGAAGCTGGTGCGGGGATCCACCCCGAGGCGCACCGCGAGCAATCGCGTTGTCGCGACACACTGGGCTCGATAGCAGAAGGGGGGCGGGGACTGGTCGCAGCAGCCCTCGCGGGGGCCCCGTTCGCAGGCAGGGCGCACCTGCGACTCGGGCAGGCCGTGGTAGCTGAACAACACCGCGTCGGGGCGGAACTCGTCGAGCACCGGCCGGGCCACGGTCGCGACCGCGTCGAGAAAGGCAGGCTGGTTCCAGAACGGCGGCACCACTCGGATGGCCGGCACGCGCGCGCGTCGCGACAGGGCCTGTCCCAGGGCGTCGAGGGTGGAGCCGGTGGTGGCACCGGCGTACTGCGGGTAGAGTGGCACCACCACGATCTCGTCGGCGCTGGCGTGCTCGTCGAGGGCGTCGTCGAGCGACGGTCGACCGTAGCGGGTGCAGTAGGTCGCGCCGAGGGCGCGCGCCAGCGCGCGACCATGCACGGTGAGCGGCGAGCCCTCGGGCGTCCAGATCTCGGCGTACTTGCGCGCCGAGGCGGGGGCGCGGAAGGGGGCGATGAGGCCGTTGACGAGGAGCCAGCGCGGGATCGCCGGCATGTCCATCACCCGGGGGTCGCCCAGGAACGAGCGCAGGTAGGGCCGCACCGCCGCCGCCGTGGGCGCCTCGGGCGAGCCGATGTTGACGAGGAGGGTGGCCCGCACGGCGCCGACCTATCCCCGCCGCGATAGGGCCGTCGCATGAAGATTGCCGCCGGATCCGACCACGCGGGCCTCGCCCTCAAGCGCCAACTGGTGGAGCGCCTGCGCACGCAGGGCCACGAGGTACACGACCTCGGCACCCACGACGCCCAGAGCTGCGACTACCCCGACTACGCGGCGCTGGTGGCTCGCGCCGTGGCCCAGGGCGAGGCCGACCGCGGCCTGCTGGTGTGCGGCACCGGCCAGGGCATGGCGATGGCGGCCAACCGCGTGCCCGGCGTGCGCGCGGCGGTTTGCGCCGACACCTTCACCGCGAGGGCTACCCGCGCCCACAACGACGCCAACGTGCTGTGCATCGGCGAGCGGGTGGTGGGCCCCGGCCTCGCCGGCGACATCGTCGACGCCTTCGTGTCCGGCCCCTTCGAGGGCGGGCGCCACGCCAACCGCGTGGCGAAGATTGCCGCCTTGGAACAGCGGTAGGTGTCGAAGGCTCAGGGCGCGGCGCGCGTAGGGGTGGGCATGATCTTCCTGCTACTGGCGCTCTTCTCCCTGGACGCCGAGGCATTCGGCGGCTCCGGGGCCCGCCGCGGCATGGCGGCGGCCACCGTCCCCGCGAGCTTCGTCACCAGCCCCGCCACCGGCGAGAAGGTGGCCTACTTCGTGGTCACGCCCGAGGGCAGTGGGCCCTGGCCGGTGGTGGTGGTCGTCCCCGGGCTCAACGCCGACGCTCGGCAGTCGCTCGTCGCCGGCTTCACCGGGGCCTTCACGCGGCAGGGCATGGCGGTCGTCGCCTTCGACCCGCCGGGCCTCGGGCAGAGCGGCGGCGCCAACGACAACGGCGGCAAGCTCGCCCAGGCAGCCCTGCTCGCCACCCTCGACGCGGTGTCGAAGGACAATCGCTTCTCGGCCGTGGGGGTGGTGTCGCGATCGTTTGGCGTCACCACCGCCACCGGGGCGCTGGCGCGCAACCCCCACCCGGCGAAGTTCCTCGTCGACTGGGAGGGGCCGCCCGATCGCGAGCGGAGCATCGGCTGTCGCGACAAGAACTCGCAGCCTCCCGAGCGGCTGCGGCACCTCGGCTTCGGGGCCTGCAACGACGAGGCCTACTGGGCCGATCGCGAGGCCATCGAGTTCGTCGGCAAGCTGGGCGTGCCCTACCAGCGCGTGCAGACCGAGCGCGACCACGTGCACCCCGACAACCAGCACGCCGTCGACATGGTCCAGGCGGCGCTCGCCGGGGGAGTGCCGTGGGTGCGGATCGACGACGAGCCGGTGAACGCGAGCATCAAGTCGCCCTCGCAAGTGCGCTTTCTGCCGGAGGAGAGCAACTTCAACGCCGACATCGCGCGCTACGCCAAGGAGCTCTTCGCCTACACCTCCAAGTAGCGGGATAGGCGCCGGCGCCTCCCGGAGCGCGCATGCCCCTCGCCGAAGTCGATCCCGAAGTGGCCGCCATCATCGAGCGCGAGCGCGCCCGGCAGCGCGACGATCTCGAGCTGATCGCCAGCGAGAACTACGTGTCGGCGGCGGTGATGGAGGCGCAGGGCTCCTGCCTCACCAACAAGTACGCCGAGGGACTGCCGGCCAAGCGCTACTACGGGGGCTGCGTGTACGTCGACGCGGTGGAGGACTTGGCTCGCGCGCGCGCCATGCAGCTTTTCCCGGGCTCGGAAGGGGTAAACGTGCAGCCCCACTCCGGCGCGCAGGCCAACGGCGCGGTGTACCTCGCCGCGCTCAAGCCGGGCGACACCTTGCTCGGCCTCGACCTGAGCAACGGCGGGCACCTCACCCACGGCAGCGCCGCCAACAGCAGCGGCAAGCTCTACCGCGCCGTGCACTACCGGGTGAACGCGAAGGGCCTCATCGACCTCGACAACGTGCGCGACATCGCGCGTGCCGAGCGCCCGCGCATCATCGTCACCGGGGCCAGCGCCTACCCGCGCCACTGGGACTTCGCCGCCTTCCGCGCCATCGCCGACGAGGTGGGCGCCCTGCTCCTCGCCGACATCGCCCACGTGGCGGGCCTGGTGGCCGCCGGGCTCCACCCCTCGCCCTTTGGCCACTGCGACTACGTCACCACCACCACCCACAAGACGCTGCGCGGCCCGCGCGGCGGCATGGCCTTCGCCAAGGCCGACCTGATGAAGGGGCTCAACAGCGCGGTCTTCCCCGGCTCGCAGGGCGGGCCGCTGATGCACGTGATCGCCGCCAAGGCCGTGGCCTTCGGCGAGGCCCTCCGCCCCGACTTCCGTGATTACCAGCGCCAGGTCCTCGCCAACGCGCAGGCGATGGCCAGCGTGCTCCAGGAGCGCGGCTTTGCGCTGGTGTCGGGCGGCACCGACAACCACCTGATGCTCATCGACCTGTCCGAGAAGCCCTACAGCGGGAAAGACGCCGAGGCCTATCTGGGCGCGGCCGGCATCACCGTCAACAAG
>VGRQ01000254.1 GCA_016875315.1 Deltaproteobacteria bacterium
TTCCTCAAGAACCCTCCCCTCGGCCGCCCCTGGCTCCTGTACGGCCTGCTCGGCACGAGCGTCGTCCTCAACACCATGCTGGTGCTGCGTCTCGACGACGAACCCGCCACGATGGCCGACGCCACGCCCACCCCCGAGACCACCGGCGCGGCGGCCGTCCTGCCCGTGGGCGAGGCCACCGAGGTGAGCAACGCGGCGCTGCCGCCGGAGCTGGTGCCTCCGCTGCCCGAGCCCAAGGGCGTGGCGGCGAAGGCGGGCACCACGGTGTTCAGCGGGGCGGTGAGCTCCTCGCTCTCGGCCACCTTCCAGGGCGCCGACGCCCGCTCGCCGGCCGCGCTCTCCGCCGTGTACGCGCGCCTGTTCGTGTGGGACGTCGACCTGCGCCGCGACCTGCACAAGGGCGACCGCGTCGACGTGCTCTTCGAGGACAAGGAAGGGGCCGAGCCGCAGGTGCTCGCCGCCCGGCTGCACCTCCAGCCGGGGACGGCCAGCGAGCGCCTCGTCGACGCCTACCGCTACCAGGCCGCCGGTGATCGTTTCCCGTCCTACTGGTCGAGCGACGGCGTGGAGTTGCCGCGCCGCCTCATCGACGGCCCCCTCGGCGACTACGAGCAGATCTCCTCGCTGCTTCGCGACCGTCCCACGCACGAGGGGATGGATTTCAAGACCCCCATCGGCACCGAGATCGTCGCGCCGCGCGCGGGCAAGGTCACCCGGGTGAACTGGAACCACGCCGCCAACGGCAACTGCGTGGAGCTGCGCTTCAGCGACGGCACCCTCGCCAAGTTCCTCCACCTCAACGAGAACGCGGTGAAGGAAGGCCAGTCCGTCGTGGCCGGGGAGCTGCTCGGCAAGACCGGCAACACCGGTCGCTCCACGGGACCGCACCTGCACTACCAGCTCGAGAAGGGTAGCCGCGTGGTCGACCCGGTCGACTACCACGGCACCCTGCGTCGCAACCTGCCTGCCGACGGCATGGCGGATTTCCAGGCCACGGTGAAGGACCTCGCCGCGCAGTTGGATGCGCGGGTGGCGAGCCTGTAGGCCCGCGCCCGGCACCCCGTCGTCGCTGCCCTCGCCCGCGAGTGGAGGTCGCGACCGCGCCGGCTCAGCGCGCCACGTCGTGCAACACGACCCCCCACTCCACCGCGTGCGCGCCGCCGCGATCGAAGGGCACCACCGCGGGCGCGGGCAGGGCGCCGTCGCAGGCGCCGACGTCGGTGACGAGCAGCCAGAGGCGATCCACGGGCAAGGGGGGCTGGATGTCCAGCCCCGCGGCGTGGTCGACGCTGAGCTGCGGGAACACGCCGTAGGCGCGCGCCCGCGGCAGGTCGAGGCGCCAGCCCTCCACGAAGTCATCGACCTCGGCGGCGTTGAAGCCATACAGTTCGAGCACCGCCGCCATCTCGGCGACCGCTTCCGGCACCTCGCCCTCGATGCACCAGCCCGCCGCGCGCTGCATGGGGGCCACCTGCCGCGGCAGGAGCGTCACCTCGTAGAACAAGAAGGGCGCCACGTCGTCGCCGGTGACGAAGCGGCCATCGGGCATCGCGACGCCTTCCCAGCCGCCCGCGTAGGGCGGGTCGCTCGCGAAGATGCGCTGGCGACGATCCACCTCCACGCGCACCTCGGTGCGCGTGGGTCGCGACGGGTAGAGGTAGAGGTTGGGCTTGTCGGCCGTGGAGCAGCCGGTGCGGATCTCGAGGTCGATCGCGGTCACTTCCCGGGCCACGACCTCCGCGTCGCGGGAGTCGTCACAGCCCTCGGCGGAGGCATAGACGTCGTAAGTCCCGGGCGGCAGGCAGATCGAGTAACTCCCGTCGTCGGGGCTGGTACTGCCGGTGTACTCGTCGCCTGCGGCGTCGCGCGCCGTGACGGTCCGGGACTCGTCCACGCCGCCGTCGACCGTCACCACCCCGGCCACCTGCCCCTCGCCGTCCCCGCATGGCCACGTGTCCAGGTCGCCGGTGTCGCCCGTGTCGCCGGTCTCGTCCCCACCGAGACGAATGGGGGTACAGCCGATGAAGGCAAGCGTCATCAACATCGGGCGCTCGTCGGAATGCCGCAGCATACGCCACCACGCCCCCGTGCCGCGCGCCGCACGCGCTGGGAAATTGGCCACACGAGCATCTTGCCGTTGCACCCAGATTGCTGTATCCACGGCCTATGCAGTCGCACTCCCCTCGCTCGAACGGCACTTCTGCGGCTCCCGAGTCGGTCTCCCCCGTTGCCGGGGCGCAGCGCGTGGAGCGAGGCAACGCCGCCGCCATCGAGAAGATGGCCTCCTCGGCCAGCAAATCTGCCAGCGCCGAGCTGCCCCACCTGGAGCGCATCCAGCGCGCCTTCGGCCACCACGACCTCTCCGACGTGCGCGTGAGCGTCGGCGGCAGCGCCGGCAACGAGGCCAGCACGCAGGGCGCGGCGGCCTATGCGCACGGGCAGACCATCGTGTTCGAACGGACGCCCGACCTCCACACCGCCGCGCACGAGGCCGCCCACGTGGTCCAGCAGCGCTCCGGCGCGGCCAGCGCCACGGCGGCGCACGAGGCCCACGCCGATCGCGTGGCCGACCTCGTGGTCCAGGGCCGCAGTGCGGTGGGCGCGCTCGACGAGATGGTGGGCAAGGTCACGCCGGGCCGCCAGCAGTCGCAGGGCAAGCTCACTCAGATGCGATGGGGGGATCCGCCGAAGAAGAAGGTGAGCTCAGGCTCCATGAAGCGACTCGCCGCCGCGAAGGAAGCGATCGCCCACACCAAGTCGGTCATCAAGAACGGCGCCGGCAACCAGTACGATGCGCTGAAGGACACCAACTTCAACAGCTACTTCCGCATGAAGGCCATGCGCGACATGAGCTGCTGGCAGATCGATCCCAGCGTGTATGCCCTCGCCAACAAGCACCCGAACGCGCTGGCGGCGGCCATGGCCGATCTCGCGGGCGGCGGCAACTGCGGCGAGCACGCCCAGATCGCCTACGACTACCTCACGGTCTCCCTCCCCGGCGAGATCATCAACCAGTGCGACCGTCAGGGGCTAGACCACGCCTTCGTGATCATCGGCGACGTGAAGAGCGAGTCCGACAGCGCCCTCGCGGTGAGCGACCCCTGGCCCACCGCCCCCACGGCCTGCCTCTGGGAAGACCACTTCGCCTTCGACACCGACCGCGCCAAGCTGAACACCCGCCAGTCGGAGACAGCCTCCGGCGAGAAGGTGAAGGAGGTCATCGCCCGTGGCCTGAGCCTCAGCGCCAAGGGCAAGGCGATGATCAACCAGACCTTCGACGAGGCGCGCACCAAGGACGAGCTGGCGAAAGGCACCTCTCGCGAGAACGGTGCCCACCCCTGGATCTGGCGGCACCCCAACACCGCCCGCACCCAGTACGACTACCACGCTGGGGAGTAGTGACTGCCGCGTTCCTCGTGATCCTGTGCGGCGATTGTGCGCGCGCCGCTCCCCTCGCCCCGCTGATGGAGGCTGCCCCGATGGCGTCGCCGATGATCCCCGCCCCGGTCCTCGAGTTCGTGGACGGCCCCGCGCTGGCCGATGCCGGCCTCCTGCCCTGGCTCCGCGACCAGGAAGCCCGCGGCACCACTCTCCGCCTCCCGGTGGTGGTCGACTTCGGCGGGCCCTTCCGCCTCGGCGTCCAGCGCGCGTGGCTCGGCTCCGACCTCGCCGAACCGGGCGCCGAGGCGCTCCTCCTCGACCTCGACGACACCGCGATGTCGGTGGGCCTCATGGACGACCTGCGGGCTGCCTGCCCCGAGGGTGACCGTTGCGCGGTGTGGGTGGAAGCCCGCTGGGGGGCGCTCGTGCCCATGCCGCCCGAGATGGCCGCCTTCGCCCACGATCCGCCGCGACTTCCGGTGAGCGTCACCCGCTTCAGCGGCGTGGCGACAGCGCCGGCCACGCACGTGCAGATCGCCCGCTGACCGGGCGCGGCGGGGTTGCTAGCCCCGCGCGGACCGCAAGTGCCACTTGCGTCGCACCCAGGCCGTGACCGCCGCGGCGCCGACGCCGACGCTCCCCGCGCCTCCGCTCCCCGCGCCTGCGTCGCACCCGCAGCTCGTGCGTCCGGCGGCGGTCGCGGTGTCTCCGGTCGCGGTGTCACCGGTCGCGGTGTCCCCGGTGGAAGTGTCTTCCTGGCCGGTGTCCCCCGAGTCGCCCGGAGTCGTGGTGGAACGCCATGGATAGGCGTACTCGGGCGTCTCGTCGAAGACGGTCGCCCGCGCGGCTTCCTGGAGCGTCGCGACCAGCTCCGCCGGGACGGCATCGGGCGCGGGAAGGCCCGCTGGATCCTCGCCCGTGATCGTCGCGAAAACCACGCAGGCGGCGAGGTAGGTGCCCAGCGGCGAGGGGTGGGAGCCGTCGTCACTGTAGAGGCCGTGGAACAGGCTCCCCGATTCCAGGGGGTCGACGCCCTGGGCCGCGTTGGCCTCGTACACGTGGCGCCAGGCCAGCCCGGCGGGCGCGATGTAGGCAGGCCGCTCGTCGGCGTCGATCGCCGCGGCGTAGGCCTGGTAGCCGGCCTCGAGTCGCGACTGCATCGTGAGGTAGTCAGGGTAGAGGGTGGGGTTATCGGCATCGCCCTCGCGCCGACCCCACGTCATGAGCAGCACCGACCGGCCGTGCTTGGCCGCGACCATCGCGTCGAGCGGCGGCAGCGCGGCGAGGCTCTCCTGGAACGTGGGCTCGTCGGGGGGAAAACCGGGAATCTGGCTCTGATCCTGTAACATCACCCAGTCCCACTCGGTGGTCCCGGTCACCAGCGCGTCCGACCAGGCGGTCTCGCCCATGGTCCCGTCCGCCTCGGCGAGGTGCATCGGCAGGGTGTAGCCCCCCTCGGCGAGGCGCACGGCGAGGTACACGTCCGACGGCGCGGCGGCGGCGAAGAGCGAGAGGCTCACCTGGTCGAGATCGTTCACGAAGGTGTACGAGTTGCCAAGGAACAAGAGGTGGTTGTCCGCGGCGTGAAGCGTCCCGAGTAGCGCGAGGAGCATGGCGGGGGACAGATAGCACGAGCGGGCTGCTGGAACGGTGGCGCTTGTCGCAGGTCGAGGCCCCGCGACCCCCGCTCCCCGCGGGGTGGCGAGTCGTGTTTGCACCGGCCGATCCCGTGGGAGACGAGGGGTGACGCCCCTGGCGCGCCCCATCGCGGAGCGCAGCGCAGCCGATGGGGACGCCAGGGGCGGCAGGACCCCCTGGCCGAAGGCCAGCGCGTGGGACTCGGCCGGTGCAAACACCTGAGTTGACGGGCCCCCGCGCCGGAATGAGGGGGTCGCGGGGCCGCCTCAGATCGCTGGACTCATGCCCGTCGCGCCCGCCGCTGCTCCGCCGCCGCGAGGAAGCCGACCGCCACGAGGATGAGACCGAGTGACGCCCAGTCGGTGGGCCTCGGGAACTTGCCGCCAAAGGCGTAGTAGGAGACCACGGTAGCGGCGGTGCCGGCCACCAGCGAGGTGAGCCGGTTGACGAGGCCCGCGAAGGTGGCGGTCCGGCCCTTGAACATGAAGATGAAGACCGAGAAGAAGGCGACCATGCCGTAGCCGGCGCCCGCGAGAACGGCGGCCGGGGCGTGCTCTCCCGGGGACAACAACGCCCCCGCGAACCGCCCCAGCGCCTCGGGCATGCCGTCCCGAGACGCCAGCGCGATGATCACCACGGTCGCGACCGCGAGCACGCTGCTCGCCGCGATCTGCTCCACCGCGAAGAACCAGCGATTGTCTGCCTTCCCGGCCCTGCCCGCGTTCTTGAAGTAGTTCATGATGTAGATGCGCAGCGCGTAGGCGAGGATGTAGGCGCCGAGGATCGCCATCGCGAGCGGGTTCTGCACGAAGTCGAAGTCGCCGGGCGCCACCAGGAAGAGGTTCGTCCCGGCGGCCGCGAGCGCGAAGAACACCGCCACCTCCTCCTGCCAGAAGGGCCGCCGCGCGAGGATCCCCTGCCGGGTCTGGATCTCGTCCACGGCGCGGCTGATCACGATCACGCTGGCGCGCATGATGACCATCGCCACCATCACCGAGATGGGCAGCATGTACATCAGCGTGGTGGTGGGGATGACCACGGCGGTACAGAGGCCCGAGGGCAGGATGAAGGTCCACGCGGCGGGCACGGAGGCGCCCATCACCTCGCGACGCGGCGCGTCGGCCGGCGTGCGATTCCAGCCGCGCGCGAAGATCACCACGAGGCAGACGAGGCTGCCACCGAGCGTGGAGTAGGCGAGGAACTCAACGTCCTCCAGGCCCGGGTAGCCCTTCTCCGCCGGGCCGGTGAAGTACTTCACGCTCACGCCGGTGATGACGTAGAAGCTGAAGTAGGCGGCGCAGAGTTGAACCAGCCGGGCGCTACTGCCCTCGGAAGCGCCCGCGCTCAACGCCTGCGCCTCAACAGGCCGAGCCCGAGCGCCGCGCCGAGCAGGAAGGGGCGTACCGGGATGGTGGTGCAGCCGGAGCCCTCGCCCGAGCAGCCCTCCGAGCATCCCTCGGTGCCGGCGCAGCCGCTCTCGTCGGTGCAGCCCAGCACCGACTCGATGTCGAACTCGACGCTCGACTCGCCGTCGCAACCGAGGGTGCCGCCTTCGCACCCGGCCACCTCCAGCGGCTGCACGTTGTCGACGTCGAGCACCACCCAGGCGCCGAGCCACTCTCCGCCGGACACCGGGATGAAGAAGATGTGCTCCACGCCGATGCCCTGCCAGCTCGGGAGCGCGAAGCTCGGGAGCAGGTCGGCGGGGAGGGCCGCCTCGAGGATGGTGGGGAGCAAGGTGGCCAGCCCCTCGGCGTAGCCCTCGCTCAAAAGCTCGTGGTCTTCCTCGCGCAGGCCCAGCGCCTCGGTGTCGAGCAGGAGTGCCGGGCTCAGCGTGCCGTCGGCGAAGGCAAGATCGACGCCGATCTCGCCGTCCATGGCGATGGAGAACACGCGCGCCTCGCGACCGTCCAGCTCCGCGAAGGCGCGGAGGCCGAGCCCGTTGAGGTCGAGTCGAACCGGCGCGCCGTCTTCCTCGAAGCGCAACGTGGGCGCCGCCGACGGCTGGATGATGAGCGCCACCGGCACCGAGTCGGGGAACAGCGACGACCACTGCTCGCCGAACACGCTGCCGAAGAGCGAGCTGTCGAGGGTGATCCCGGCCAGCGCGCTGGCGTCGAGGCACAGGCCGCCGGCCTCGTACACCGCGTAGAGCACCTGGTCGGCGAAGTCCTTGCTCACCACGGCGGCGAGGTCGTAGTCGAGGTCGCCGGGGCCGGTGCCGTCGAGGATGGGGAGGTCGCTGCCGGGCACCGGCGGCGTGGCGG
>VGRQ01000255.1 GCA_016875315.1 Deltaproteobacteria bacterium
CGTACACCTCGCGTGCAAGGTCGAGGATGCGATGCACGCCCTTGCCGGTGAGCGCCGAGATGTAGAGCACCGGCGCGAAGGTGGCGTGGGGCAACTTCCGCGAGAACTCGTCTTCGAGCACGGTGATGTTGCGGTCTTCGGTTTCCCGCACCGCGTCCCACTTGTTGACGAGCAACACCAGGGCGCGGCCCCGCTCCAGCACCAGCCCGATCAATCGCGCGTCCTGCTCGGTGGGGCCCTCGGTGCCGTCGAGCACCACGAAGACCACGTGACAGCGCTCGATCGTCCGGATGCTCGCCCCCACCGCGAGCTGCTCCACGTCGTCTTCCACGCGCGCCCGGCGACGGATGCCCGCCGTGTCGACGAGGCGCACCTTCTGCCCGTGGTAGTCCATCACGCTGTCGGTGGCATCGACGGTGGTGCCGGGCATGTCGGCCACCACGTGGCGCTCCTCGCCCAGCAACTGGTTGACGAGTGTAGACTTTCCCACGTTGGGACGGCCGAGCACCGCGATGCGGATCTCGCCCTCGTCCTCGGCCTCCGGCGCCACCTCGCTCGGGAAACGTTCGACCACCGCCGTGAGCAGCTCCCACTGTCCCCGGCCGTGCTCGGCGGAGATGGGCACCACCACGTCGAAGCCGAGCGACCAGAAGTCGGCGGCGTTGTCGTCGTGCATCGCGTCGTCGCACTTGTTCACCGCCACCACCACCGGCTTCTTCGCCGCGCGGGCGATGCTGGCCGCCGCCTTGTCGGCCGGGGTGATCCCGGTTTGCCCGTCGACCAGCAAGATCACGACGTCGGCCTCGCCGATGGCGGCCTCGGACTGGCGACGCATCGCCGCGAAGAGCTGCGAGTCGGGATCGGGGTCGAAACCGCCGGTGTCGACCAGGAGGTAGTCGCGGTCGAGCCACGCGGCGGTGCCGTAGTTGCGGTCGCGGGTAACGCCCGGGCGGTCGTGGACCAGCGCCTTCTTCTCGCCCACGAGGCGATTGAACAGCGTGGACTTCCCCACGTTGGGTCGACCGATGATGGCAACGACAGGAAGCAACTACTTGTTCCGCACGAACAGCTCGCGCGCGATGATCAGCCGCTGGATCTGCGAGGTGCCCTCGTAGATCTGGAAGATCTTCGCGTCGCGCATGAGCTTCTCCACGGGGTACTCCTCGGAGTAGCCGTAGCCGCCGAAGACCTGCACCGCGTTGGTGGTGGTCTTCATCGCCACGTCGGCGCAGAAGGCCTTGGCGTAGGCGGCGTTCACCGTGTTGCGCTGGCCGTTGTCCTTCAGCCACGCCGCCTTGAGGCAGAGGTTGCGCCCCGCCTCGATCTCCATCGCCATCTCGGCGATCATGAACTGGATCGACTGGTGGTTGGCGATCGGCTGGCCGAAGGTCTTGCGCTCGGTGGCGTACTGGGCGGCGTGCTCCATCGCGGCACGGGCCACGCCGATGGCGGCGGCGCTCACCGAGGGGCGGGTGTGGTCGAAGGCCGACATCGCGAGCTTCCAGCCGTCGCCCACCTGGCCCACCACGTTGGCCTCGGGCACCTCCACGTTGTCGAAGGAGAGGCCGCGGGTGTCGCTGCAGCGCTGGCCCATGTTCCACTCCTTCTTGCCCACCACCACGCCCGGCCAGTCACGTTCCACGATGAACGCCGTCATCCCGCCACGGGCGAGCTTCGAGGGGTCGGTGACCGCCACCACGAAGTACCAGTCGGCCACGCCGGCGTTGGTGATCCACATCTTGGAACCGTTGAGGATCCACTTGTCGCCCTGCTTGACGGCGGTGGTCTTGAGCCCCTGCACGTCGGAACCCGCCCCCGGCTCGGTGACGGCGTAGGCGCACATCATCGGCTTCTCCCGCGGCTCGCACTGCGGCGCGAGGTACTTCTGCTTGAGGTACTCGCTGCCGCCGAGGATCACCGGCGCCTGGGCGAGCCCGTTGGCCTCCATCGCGGTGCCGATGCCCGAGCAGCCCCAGGCCAGCTCCTCGGCGATGATGATGCCGTCGACGTTGTTGAGCCCGAGGCCCCCGAACTCGCTGGGCACGTGGGTGTTGAGCAGGCCCATCTCGTGCGCCTTCTGGAGCACGCCCCACGGGTACTCGCCGGTCTTGTCGTGGTGGTGCGACACCGGGCGGATCACGTCCTTCGCGAAGTCGTGCGCGAGGGACTGAAGGGCAAGCTGCTCTTCGGAGAAGTTGAAGGAGAGGGACATGCAATACTCCGTGGGGGGGCGGCAGCTAACCGCTCGCCCGCCACGTGATTAGCCCTCGGGCATGACTTCGCCCGCCGCCATCGACACCGTCCCCACGCCGAACCCCGACGCGCTCATGTTCAAGGTCCAGGAATCGCTCATCCCCACCGGCACCTACGAGTTCAAGTCGATGGCCCAGGCCTCCGACGCCCCGCTGCCCCGCCGGCTCTTCGACATCCCCGGCGTCCAGAGCGTGCTGGTGGCGCCCCGCTTCGTCACCGTCAACAAGGACGTCGACACCCCCTGGCCGATCATCGTCCCCACCATCAAGGACGCCATCCGCGACTTCCTCGACAGCGGCGACATGGCGGTGCCGGAAGACGGCCTGCCCGTCGACGCGCCCATCGACGAGATGGGCATGAAGGTGGTGGCCCTGCTCGACGAGTTCATCCGTCCCGCCATCGCCCAGGACGGCGGCGACATCCTCTTCCGCGGCATCGACGATGGCGTGGTGCTCGTGAAGCTCATCGGCAGCTGCGGCACCTGCCCGTCAAGCACCGCCACGCTCGCGATGGGTGTGGAGCGGATGTTGCTGGAGGAAATCCCAGAGCTGCGGGGCGTGCGGCAGGTGGAGTAGGAGGGAGGAGGGAGCCTGCAGGGGCAAGGCTCCAGCCAGGATGGAGGCCCGGTTCATGTCGACGCCGAACCTGGCCTAACTCTGGATGTAGTCCTTCAATATTCTCGCCACTTCCCCGTTGACATCGGCGGCCGCCCCCGCCATCGGCGCGGCCAGGTACACGAAGTCGGCGTCGCAGAGAGCGCGCGCTTGCCACCAGCGCGACACGTCGGCCACGTCGTGCGCGCGACTCCACACCTCCACCAGCTCGGCGAGGATGTCTTCCCGCGCCTCCGACACGAGCCGGCCGTCAGCGTCGGAGGGCAGGGGGGCGCGCTCCATGAACAGGCCCTCGCCATCGAGCGGGAAGGCGAGCACCGCCACGGTGCGGGCATCGTTGGTGGGGCCGCGCAGGCAGGCGCGCAGCGGCGCGTAGAGGTAGGGGCGGAGGGTGGTCACGACGCCACCAGCCGCTCGGCGCGGAGCAGGCAACCCTCGACGACCGCCTCGCGCCGTGGTCGCGACAGCCAGGCCGCGGGCAAGCTGGCCACCGCGCCCTTGATCGCCGCCTCGCTTGGCACCCGGGCGGGCCCAGCGAGGCCGAGCGACACATGGAGCGGCATCTCGATGTCGGCGTCGTCCTGGCCGTGGGCCTCGGGCAGCGCCTGCGCGTGGTCGATGGCGACTATGTCGCGACCCACGCGCACGAGGTTCGGATGGTTGGCCTGGCGGTCGGGGTTGGCCACCAGCCGGTCGAGAGCGAGCACCCGGCCGAGGGCCGCCGCGTCGCCGGCCCGCGGCCCGGTGAACTCGCGGGCCCCCTGGATCCATCGCGACGCGAACACGGTGGTGCCGAGCTTCGCCGCGCGCTCCGCGTAGGCGCGCTCCGAGGGGGCGCCGGCGGCGAAGGCGCGGATCAAGGCGGGGTGAAGCTCGGCCTCCGCGCTGGGCGCTACCGCCACCCCCATCTCCCGCGCCAGCGCCGCCACGATCCACTCGACCGCGTGGTCGGACATCGGCGGCGGCTGCAGCTTGCAGATCCAGCGATCGCCCCGGTCGTCGACGAGCAAGATCGGCTCGGTGCTGCCGAAGCGCACGATGCCGAGGCTGCGGACGAGGACGGGAGCCACGCGCCAACCCTACGGCCGTTCGGAGGGGGGTGCAAGCGCCCTCGGGACAAACAACACCGTTGTCGCGATATCGTCGGCGCACCCCATCCACCCGGAAACAGGACACCGGCTCGACCCATCGGGGAAAAAATGGGACAGATCGACGCCGTGGGGGCGCCATCCTACGCCACAGCCCAGCAGAAACTGGCGTTTGCCCGTGAGGCATCCCTGCGGCCGACCACCGGAGTCCTATTTTCTCCCGCATGGGTCGGTGCAGTGTCCGAAATTCGAGGGGATGGGTGTCGCCGACTCTGTCGCGACACGTCCCGCGCCCGAATGGGGCCCGCCCTTCGCCCGTCCCGCGCCCACCCCAGGATACCGCCCCGGGCATGCTCCTCTCCTCCTCGACCACGCGCACTGCGAGAAGCGTGCCGCCAGCGTGGTCCTCGGGTTTTCCTTCCGCGCGCCGGAGCACGCGTTCGCCGGGGCGATGTCGCGACTGGCGCGCGAGGAGTTGGTGCCCGCCCGCTACGCCGCCGAGCTCGCCAAGGGCGCCCGCCGCAAAGACCTCCACGAGTCGATGGCCGACAGCCTCGTCATCGCCGCGCTCATCGAGGCGAGGAGCCACGAGCGCCTCGTGCTCCTCCGCGACGCGGTGAGCGACCCCCACCTGCGGGCCCTGTACGCGGCGCTCGTGGAGGCAGAGTCGCGACACGCCTCGTAGCTGCTCGGGCTCGCCGCCCGCTGGGGCGAGCCCCGCCTCTCCTACTTCGCCACCCGCGAGGCCGAGCTCATCGCCGCCGGTGAGCCCATCGTGCGCATGCACAGCTAGGAACTCTGGTATCGTCCACCAATGCTCTTCCTCCTCGCCTGCGGCACATCGAGGTGGAGGTGTCGAGCCCCTGTCCCGGCGCACCGGCGAGGCCGAGAACGGCGCGTTCGCGCCCAGGCGCCATCTGCGCCGTCGCGGGTTGCCTCGCCATCCTCGACTCGGGATCCTTCACCGGATCGGCTGAAGACGGCCGGGAAGGAGCGGCGGCGGCTCTCGGCTCGTGCAGTATCGTTGCATATACATCATTGATGTAATAGCAGTCGTTCATGCACCTCGCGGAGGGCACACTCCCGCTCGCGCACGCCGCTGCAGGCTGGGCCCTCGCGGTCCCGCCACTCGCGTGGAGCCTCGCGGGGACCCGACGCGGGAGCGGCGACCCGGACGCCGCGGCGCGCGCCGCCTCACGGCTGCTCCCGGCCGCGACCAGCCTCCTCTTCGCGGCGACCCTCCTGCCGCTGCCGGTGCCCGTGCTCGGCGCCACGAGCCACATCTGCCTGACCCCGGTGCTGGCGCTCTTGCTGGGGGTGCGCGCCGTGGTCTGGCCCACGTTCTTCGTGCTCGGGCTCCAGGCGCTCTTCTTCGCGCACGGGGGGCTCAGCACGCTGGGGGTCAACACCCTGTCGCTGGGGCTACTCGGGCCCCTCGCGGCCGTCGGCTGCGCCAGTGTGCTCCGCATCGCCGGGGCCCCCGCGGCCATCGCGGTCGGGGTCGCCTGCGGCATCGCCGATCTGGCGGTCTACCTCGGCGACGCGGCAGTGCTCGGCGTCGCGCTGGCCGACATTGCCGCTCCCGTCGACACGTTCTCCGCCGTGGCGCTCGGCCTCGCACCCGTGCAGATCCCGCTCGCCATCGTGGAGGGCGTGGTCTCGGTGGCCCTCGTGCGCCTGCTCGTCCGCCGGAAGCCCACGCTTCTGCCCTCCTGGATGGCGGACCTGACGGTACGCCCCCCTCCGCCGGGGGTCACGGGCGCCCTCCTGGTCGTCCTCGCCCTCCTGGGCTCGGGCTGCAACTATCAGGGGATCGACGGCACGGTGTTCGGCGCCGCGGCGGGGCGCGCTGGGCAGTCGCCTACGGACAGCGTCGTCGACCTGTCCCAGGGGGAACTGGGCCTCGCGATCGGGCTTCTCCTGCCCTTCACGTTCGGCTTCGTCGCGGGTCGGACCTGGGAGCGCCTCGGCGGGGCGGACCATGCACCTCCACGCTGACCACCCGCTGTTCGCCGACGCGAAGCACTCCACTTCGGCGGTCCTCGGGCGCGTCGCGTGCGTGACCGCTGTCCTCGGCGTGAACATCGCCGCGGGCTCCCCGTCGCTCTCGGCTGGGCTCCTGGTCGCCGGGGTGGCTGCGCTGTGGCTCCGCAGAGGTCGCGACCGGCTCCTGCCCGCGCTCGCCTGGGTCGGGCTCGCGACGATGGGGACCACCGGGGCGGCCCTGTTGTCCGACCTGCCCGCCGACCGCGCGGCCACGGCGGCGCTCCGCATCGCTGCCGGCATGCCGTGGCTGCTCTGGCTCGGCGCCGAGCTCGACTGGCCCTCCGTGCGCGCCACGCTCCGGCGCTCGAGCTTCCCCGCCTTGGCGCTCGAGACCCTCGACCACGCGGTGCTCCACGGCCTGCTCACCCGCCATGCCTGGGCCCAACGTCGCGACGCCGCGCGGCTTCGGCTCGGGTCGGCGCGGATGCCTCTGGCGGTCTGGAGCTCGGTGCTCGCGGAGGGAGCACTCGACGCGATCGACCGGGTCGACGAGGTCGAGGCGGCCGCACTGCTCCGGGGTGCGCGGCCTAGCGCCAAGGGCTCTCCGGTCGAGGCGCTGGCACTTCGCGGGCTGCATCTGGAAGCCGGTAGCGCCCCGCGCTTGCGCGCGATCGACCTCTCCCTGGCCGCGGGGGAGTGGATCGCCGTGTGTGGTCCGAGCGGTGCCGGCAAGTCATCGTTGCTCGCCGTGGTCTCGGGTCTCGTGGCCGCGTCCGGCGGAGGGCTGATCCGGTTCGGGGAGCACGTGCCACCGGGCGCGTCGCTTCACCGTCGCCTTGACGGGCGCATCGCGCTCCTCGCCCAGAACCCGGAGCGGCACTTCCTCGCGAGCACGGCGGCAGAAGACGTGGCCTGGGGGCTGATCCACCGCGGGACGGCTCGCCCCGAAGCCGAGGCACGGGCCCACGTCTGGCTCGAGCGCCTCGGCGTTGCGCACCTCGCCGACCGGCCCGTCCACGCAATGAGCGTAGGGGAACAACGTCGGGTGGGCCTCGCCGGCCTCCTGGTGCTGGAGCCTCGGCTGTTGCTCCTCGACGAGCCCACCTCCGGCCTCGACCCCCTCGCCGCGGACGCCCTGGTCGAGGCCGTGCAGCACGCCGCCGCGCTGGCCGGCGCAGCGTGCCTGTGGGTGACCCACGACCTCCACCACCTCCCGCCTGCGGCCCGCCGCGTCGTGCTGATGCGAGACGGGCGGATCGTCTACGACGGCCCCACCGACGAGGGGCTGCGCCCCGATCGGCTCGTTGCCGCCGGGCTCGCGCGGCCGGACTCCCCGTCACCTC
>VGRQ01000256.1 GCA_016875315.1 Deltaproteobacteria bacterium
GGGGGCGACCGGCGACGAGGGCAGGGCGCGGACACAAGCGAGGAGCAGGAGCAGCGACATCGGCGGCGCAGGTTAGCTCCCGCGGCCGTGGACCGCCTCGACGCCCCCGCACCGATCCCCCGCGTGCGCGCCCTCTGCGTACACGGCCTCGGGCTGGGCGCCTGGCTCTGGGAGCCGTGGCTCGGTGCCTTCCACGAGGCCGGCGTGTCGGTGGTGGCCCCCACCCTGCCGGGACACGGCGACGACCGGCGCGACGTGGGCGTGACCGACCTCGTCGAGGCGGTACACGGCGAGCTCGACCGCCTGCCGGGCGACCTCCCGGTGGCGCTGGTCGGGCACAGCCTCGGCGGGCTGGTGGCGCAGCTCGTCCTGTCGCGACGCAGCATGCACGCCGGGGTGCTGGTGTGCCCCCTGTCCCCCGGGCAGGTGTTCATGGCCCCCGACCGCCGCGGGCTCCGGTTCTTGCCGCAGGTGCTCCCGCCGGTGCTCGCCGGTCGCGCCTACCGTCCCTCGTGGGCCGCCTACCGGGCACTGGGCCTGGGCGCGGTCGAGGAGGGCGTGGCGCGGTCCTTCTACGATCGTGTCACCGCCTGGCCGAATCGCCTGTGTCGCGAGCTGGTGCGTCGCCCCCACGTCGACGCGGGGCAGGTGTGTACGCCGCTGCTCGTGGCCCTCGGCGGTCGCGACGCGATGTCGCCCTGGTCCCGCGCGCGCGTGCTCGGCGACCTCTACGAGGCGGTGGTGTGGCGCTACGACGACCTCGGCCACAGCCCCACCCACGAGCCGGGCGGGCTGCGCATGGCGCGCGACGTGGCCGCCTTCTGCGTGTCGCCCCGGCGCCCGCAGGTGGTGGAGTCGGAGGGCTACGCCCCCGGCGAGGGCGTGGGCACCGCCCGGCGCCGCGAGCGGCGCGGCGAGGCGATGAAGAAACGCTCGGCCTACGGGCAGAAGGACGCGGCGCGCTAGCTCGTTTGCTTGCGCTTGCCGGTGAAGAAGCGCACGCCGAGCGCCTCGGCGGCGCGGAACCACACCCAGGGCGGGACGAGCAGCGACCGGCCCGGCAGGAGCGCCTCGAAGCTGGTGGCCGGGCGCGTGGCCATCTCGGGCAGCACCTCGGCCACCCAGCGGGGACCGTCCTCGTCGAGCACGAGCTGGGTCCAGGGGTCGACCATCGCGGGCAGGAACCGGGCGATCCACTGCACGCACTCCGGCGTGGCCGGCTCCTGCGTGATCACCGGGGTGGCGAGGCGGAGGTGCGCGCCCCTGGCGTCGCCCTCGCCCCCGGCCACCAGATCCAGGACGCGGAAACCCAGTCCCGGCGGGCCGGCCACGAGCTTCTGCTCGACGGTGGCCTTCACCTTCGCGCGCGGCGCGTAGAAGGTGCCCGGGATCTGCGGGCGTACCACCTCGTCGCGATCGATGTGCAGCTCCTCCACCTGGCCCGCCACCCAGCTCGTCCAGCGCGCGTCGATCGACAGCGCGTCTTCGAGGTAGGCGAGTTCCGCGAAGGAACACTCCTCGAAGCCGCAGCCGCAGGAGCGCGTCATCGCCAGCTCGAGGGTCTCTCGCTGGATGGGGGTGAGCGGGCGCGCCGCGCGGAAGAACTGCTCGCCGAGCAAGATCCAGCGCTCGTTCTCGCGGAGGTGCTTGCTGCGGCCGAGGAGCGCGGCCACGTGCTTCTGGTCGAGGTCTTCGTCGCGCGCGAGCGCCTGCATGGTGCCGACGGCGAGGTGCTCCTCGTCGCCCTCGAAGGCGATGCCCACGGCCTGGTTCACCTGGTCGCCGTCGGCGTGGCAGAACACCACTCGGCGAGGCTCCGCCTCGGCGTGCGCGCCGCGGGCGAGGGCCCAGATCCGGTCGGACACGTAGATCCCGTGCTCGCCCATCGCCGCGTTGAGGGTGGCGAGGTCGGCCTGCTCGCGCGCCACGCCGCCGATCACGCGGCGGAACCACCCCTGGTCCTGGATCAGCTCGTCGGCCCAGCGGCTCCCCGTCTCGGTCCAGTCGCGACAGCCGTCTCGCTCCTGGTCGGACCAGGTGCTGCACATGAACGCGAGCAGGTGGGTGACCTGGAAGCGGAAGTACGGCCCGGGCGGGTGCTTGAGGCGCTCGTCGAGCCAGGCGCGGAGGTGGCTGGGTAGCTCGCGCGCACGGTCGCGGATGGTGTTGGTCTCCGGGGTGCCCACCCGGCCGTCGCTCCAGGCCACGACCAGCATCGGGAGGAAGCGGAGGATCTCCGGCTCGGGATCGGCAAACCCGAGGTCGCGCCACAGCCGGCGATCAATCGCGGAGAGGATCTCGGCGGGTCGGTTGGACACGGGCGGTGATTGCAGCGCGGCGAGGGAGGGTGTAGAACGCGGCAGCGTCGAACGACCACCCGGCCGACGGCGCTCAATACCATGTCTCGCAGCGCTGGTCGAATCGGTTGGTTCCTGGTCTGGGCCGTTGTCTTCTGCGACATCGGCACCTCGCTGTACTACGTCCCGGGCCTGCTCTACGCGAGCACCGGCGACCGCGCGGGCTTCTTCGTCGCCGCCACGATGGTGGCCTTCATCTTCCTGTGCATCAAGGAAGTGGAGATCACTCGGCGGTTCCCCAGCGGTGGCGGCGTGGTGAGCCTCTCCGACCGCGCGTTTGGTCCCTGGTTCGGCGCCCTGGGCGGGCAGCTCATCATGGTGGACTTCTTCCTCACCGTGGCGATCAGCGCGGTGTCGGGCGTCTACTACATCGACAGCATCTGGCACGTCGGCCCGGTCTTGCCGGTCACGCTGGGCTGCCTCGCGGTGCTCTGCGGCCTCAACATCGTCGGCGTCAAGGAGAGCGCGAGCGTGAGCCTCGTGCTCGCGATCCTCGCGTTCACCGTGGACATCGCCGTGGTGGGCACGGCGTTGTTTCGCGCACCGCCCGAGGTGCTCGCCCGCATCCCCGAGGAGCTGGCAAGCGTCCGGGAGCTCGGTCCCCGCGAGTTGCTCGTGGGCTACGCCGGCGCCTGGCTGGCCTTCTCCGGCCTCGAGTCGATGTCGCAACTCGCGCCGGCGATGCGCGACCTCGGGCCCACCCCGCGAAAGGGCATGATCGCCGTGGTGGTGACGGTCTTGCTCACCGCGCCGCTGGTCACCTTCTTGTCCACGGCCTCGCTGCCGGTGGAGATCAAGGCCCACGAGCCCGAGCGGTTCATGTCGGAGCTCGCGGCGGTGTGGGGCGGGCACGGCCTGAAGCTGGCGGTGGTGCTGTCGGCCTCCTCCCTCCTGCTATTCGCCGCCAACACCGCGATCATCGGTAACTACCACGTGATGATGGCGCTTGTACGCCGAGAGTTCCTGCCGCCGGCGCTGGGCGCCCTGGCCCACCGGTTCCAGACCCCGTACCGCGCCATCGTGCTCTGCACCCTCGTGCCGGCCGCCGTACTGGTGGCGGTGCAAGCCGACCTGCTGTTGCTCGGCGAGCTCTACGCCTTCGGCTTGCTCGGCGCGTTTGTGCTCTCGTCCACGGGCATCGACGTGCTGCGCTGGAAAGACGGCCAGCGAGGGGCGGGTTTCTGGCTCGGCGTGCTCACCAGCGCGGCGGTGCTGGTGGCCTTCGTGGTGAACCTGGTCGAGAAGGACAAGGCCACGCTCTTCGGCGGTACCATCGCGGCGTTTGGGATGGCCGTGGCGCTGGGCACGCGCACCGGCTGGATCGACCGCGTGATGGAGAAGATCCCCCGGCTGCGGCCGCCCTCCCAGGTGGAGCGACTCGAGACGCCCTTCTTCACCGTGGAGCAGGCCGCGGCCTCGGTCCTCGAGGGCGAGGTGAACGTGATCGTCGCCAGCCGCGGCGCCACGCGGAAGATCTTCAAGGAGGCGGTGGATCGCGCCCGGGCCCGCGGTCTCGGGCAGGTATACGCCATCTACGTCGACGAGATCCCGGGCCTGTTCTACCCGCAGCTCGCCGCGCCCACGCCCGAGGGCCTCACCGTGCTCGAGGCGGCCTGCGCGATGATCGAGTCGATGGGGATGAAGGCGGTGCCGGTGTGGGCGCTGTCGCACGCGGCGGCGGCCAGCGTGGCCGAGGCGGCCGAGGCGCTCCGCTGCGACACCGTCGTCATCGGCGCCACGCAGCGCACCATCGTGTGGACGACGCTGCGCGGCAAGTTCATCCAGGAGCTGCTGCGACAGCTCCCGCCCGAGATCCGCCTCATCGTCGTGGGCTGAGGTTAGACAAGCGCGGCCCATGCCCGAGCGCCCGTACCGACTCTTGTTCGTCTGCACCGCGAACATCTGCCGATCGCCCATGGCCGAGGAACTCGCGCGCATGTACGCCGAGGAGCGGGGCTTCCAGGTGGTGTCGCGCTCGGCGGGCACCCACGCGATGCCCGGCGAGCAGGCGGCGCCGAACTCCCGGCGGGCGATCCGCGACGTGGGGGGCGACCTCGAGGCCCACCGCAGCCAGCCGGTGAGCGACGAGCTGGTGGAGTGGGCGGATCGCATCCTCGTGATGGAGATGCGCCACGCCCAGCACGTGCGCGAGCACTTTCCCCCGGCCGACCCCAAGGTGCAGATGCTCGGCCCCTTCGGCGGGTCCATGGAGATCGCCGACCCCTACGGCAGCTGGATCTTCCGGTACCGATCGAGTCGCGACGAGATCCGGCGCTGCGTCGAGGCCTTGCTCGACCAGCTACCGACGCGCGTGCGGTAGCTCGCGGCGGACGCAGGCAGCGGCGGGCCAGGCCCTCCCGCCTCCAGCCCAGTCCCTCCAGCCTGCTCAGGGCACGCAGGCGGCCACGCCGCCGTCGATGGTGGCGCAGGCGTCGCAGGCCTCGGCGCCCTCGAAGCTCGCCGTCACGCCTTCGCCCATGTCGGCGGTCCCCAGCGGCTCGATGGGACAGCCCTCGTCGATGGCCAGCTCGCCGCCGAGGCGGAAGCCTGCGGAGGCGGCGGTGGTCGCGGCGAGATCCACGCGGACATAGGCCCCGTCGTCCTCCACGCTCCCGGCGGCGGCCCAGTCCCGCCACGTCGTCACGCGAGGGTCGTCGGGTTGCCCGCGGCGCTCGAAGTAGCCCTCCAGCGTGGCCTCGAGGTTGCTGTCCACGTGCGCCACGTCGTCGCCGTCGGCGCGGTGGAGCACCCCGCGCAGCTCCATCCGGTCGAAGGCCACGTCGTCGCTGTCGCCCACCACCTCCAGGTCGAACTCCCAATCGCGTCGCGACAACTCGTTGTCGTCGTCCCACTCGCGGACGCTGTAGCTGCCGGTCCACTCGTAGCCCGCGCGGGAGCGGCAGTTGGCGACGTAGGTGGTGGTGTCGCCCGCCACCTGCGCCGAGGGACAGCTCCCCGGGTCGGCCACGAGGTCGTCGCCGGCGATCTCGAGCATCGCCATCGGCAGGTCCCAGGTCGGGAGGCCCTCGCCGAAGCGGGGCAACACCTGCGCGAAGGCTGCCCCGAGCGCGTCGCCGGCCGCGGGGTCGAAGCCGGTGCCGCCGGTGACGGGGCTGCCGAGCTCAGTGGGGGCGATCGTCCAGTAGCTGAGCGTCTCCTCGTCGACGGCGGGGCATGCGAGCAAGGAGAGCAACATCGGGTCGGAGAGTAGCCCAGCTCGCACGGGACGGGGGCCGCCCTGGCGGAGGCTTTGCGTTACATCGCCGGCCTTCCAGGAGACTCCATGTTCGGCCAAGCCGCAGACACCCCCGCCCCGCCCGTCGACATCCCCGGCACGGGCGCCCTCAAGGTGCTGTTCCGCACCACCATGGGCGACATCGAGTGCGAGCTCTACGAGAAGGACGCGCCGCGCACCGTGGCGAACTTCGTGGCCCTCGCCACCGGCACCGTGGAGTGGACCGACCCGAACGGTCGCAAGGAGGCGAAGCCCCTCTACCCGGGCACCACATTCCACCGCGTGATCCCCGACTTCATGATCCAGGGCGGCGACCCGCAGGGCGACGGCCGCGGCGGCCCCGGCTACCGCTGGAAAGACGAGGCGAGCGCGCTCAAGCTCCGCCACACCACCGGCGGCCTGCTCAGCATGGCCAACGCCGGGCCCAACACCCAGGGCTCGCAGTTCTTCGTCACCGAGGTGGCCACCCCCTGGCTCGACGGCAAGCACGCGGTGTTCGGCCGCGTGGTCGTGGGCCTCGACGTGGTGAAGAAGATCGCCCGCGTCCCGAAGAACCAGAACGACAAGCCGCTCACGCCGGTGAAGATCTCGGAGATGAAGGTTTTCCGCGGGTAGCCCTCTCCCCCGGCCCCTCTCCCGCGAGCGGGAGAGGGGAGGTGAGGGGCCCGCCCTCTCCCGCGGGCGGGAGAGGGGAGGTTGGGGGCCGCCCTGTCCCGCGGGCGGGAGAGGGGAGGTGGGGGACGTCAGGCCGTCGACCCGCCGCATGAGCTCCCGGCTCCCGCCGTGCAGCCGAAGCAGTGCGGCGCGGTCACCACGGGGCCGAGCCGCTCGGGATCGAGGTCGCGCACGTGCATGCCCGAGGCCAGCGGCATCGACAGCATCTGGTTGAAGTCGCAGTCGTAGAGCCGGCCGTCCCAGCCGACCGAGAGCGTGTTGCGGCACATGAGCCCCGCCACCGCGCCCGGGTTGAAGGCCTGGGTGAGCGTCTCCATGTAGGCGGCGGTGTTGCCCGTCTCTTCCAGCCAGTCCAGGAAGCGGGAGATGGGCATGTTGTTGAGCGCGATGAGCCGGTCGAAGCTCACGCCGTGGTTGGCGGCCAGCCCGGCCTTCCACTCCCGCTCCATGCTGGCCTGGGCGCTGGGCAGGTAGGCGCCCGCCGGGTTGTGCATCAGGGTGAGGCGGCGGCGCGGGTCGCCCTTGCCGTAGCCGTGCTCGTTGAGCAGGCGCAGCGCCGCGATGCTCTTGTCGAAGGTGCCGTCGCCCCGCTGCTTGTCGGTGTTGAGCTTGCGGTAGTGCGGCAGCGAGCACACCACCTCCACGCCGCGCTCGGCGAGGAAGCCGGGCAGGTCGGCCTGCCTCGGGAGCAACAGCACGGTGAGGTTGCAGCGGTCGATGACGTGCTTGCCCCGCCGCGTGGCCTCCTCGACGAGGTAACGAAAGTGCGGGTTGAGCTCGGGGGCGCCGCCGGTGATGTCGACGGTGTGCGCCCCGGTGCGGTCGAGCGCGGCGAGGCACTCGTCGACGGTCTGTCGCGACATGTTGGCCTCCACCTGGTGGGGGCCGGCGTCGACGTGGCAGTGCTTGCACGTCATGTTGCACAACTTGCCGATGTTGACCTGAAAGATCTCCAGGCGCGCTCGCGTGAGGCCGGCGGAGAAGCCGGCCGCGGCGATGGCGGCGTCGAAG
>VGRQ01000257.1 GCA_016875315.1 Deltaproteobacteria bacterium
GTACGCGCACGTGGTGTCGCTCAAGGCGCAGGGCAACTACGCCGAGGGCGTGCAGGCGGTCAGCATCGGCGCGCTCTACAACGAGGGCGTCGGCAACACCATGACCGGCGGCGAGGTGTTGCTCGGCAACAACGAGCCCTGGTACTGGACCGAGGGCGGTGCCGAGTACTGGAGCGACCAGTCCGGTTACAACTGGTGGACGCCCGGTCGCGACCGCACCGTGCGCCTCAGCGTGCTGGAAGACCGGCTGCTCGACTGGGACGAGTGGAAGACGGTGGCCCAGACCCACACCTGGATGGACGGCGAGCGTGGTTACCAGCAGGGCTACAGCTTCGGCCTCTACCTCCGCGAGCGTTTCGGCAGCGAGACCTACAACAAGTTCGCCACCGAGAACCAGCAGGGCTGGGTGTTCGACTGGAACGACCACCTGGAGAAGGTGACCGGCGTCCCCGGCCCGCAGCTCTACCAGGACTGGCGCGCGTGGGTGACCAAGAAGTATACCGAGCAGTACGCCGCGATGAAGGCGGAGGGTGAAACCCCGTGGCGCGAGCTGGCCCTCGAGGACTACGAGTGGGAGTACACCGACCCCGACGGTCGCGACGCGTTCAACGACTTGCGCTGGAAGCGCAAGTGGGGCGTCACCGGCGAGAAGATCGCCCGTCGCGAGCGCGAGGCCGCCAAGGAAGCCACCGGTCGCTGGTACCTCACCCCGAAGTGGTCGGACGACGGCAAGTGGTTCGGCTCCGAGAACTCGGGCACGCTCGAGATCAACCCCGTCGACGAGAGCCTGTTCTCGGCCTACACCGGCACCGTCGGCACCGACCGCGGCGAGACCGACCTCCTCGCCCGGCAGACGCTGGTCGTGCCCACTGGCGCCTGGGGCGCCAACGGTGCCGGTCACGACTGGGACTTCGTGCCCGGCCAGGACGCGGTGGTGATCACCGGCGCCGAGCACCTGGGCGACGACAAGAAGCCCGGCGCGGTCCTGCTCAACGCCCGCTGGGAGGCCGACGGCTACGAGTGGAAGAAACTCTGGTACGTGCCGCTCGAGCTCAAGGAGCACAAGGAGGGCAACCTCACGTACACCGGCTGGAAGGAGGTCGACGTCCTGGGCGTGAAGCACCCGCCGATGCCGAAGGGCGCCTATGCCATCCCCAACACCGAGCGCGGCACCGACCCCGCCGTGTCGCCCGATGGCAAGAAGATCGCGTACTTCGAGTACACCGACGCCACGATGAACCTCGTCACCATCAACCTCGACGGCACCGACAAGAAGTACCTGTCGAAATTCGACGACGGCACCGCGTTTCAGCGCATGGACTGGTCTCCTGACGGCAAGACCATCGCCGTGGGCATTTTCCGCAACTTCCAGCAAGATATCTGGCTGGTCGACGCCGACGGGCAGAACTGGCGCCCGCTGATGTACGACCGCTGGGAAGACAACGATCCCGAGTACACTCGCGACGGCGACCTGCTGTTCATCTCGGATCGTACCGGCATCATGCAGGTGTACCGGTGGGACCACGAGACGAACAAGATCGCGCAGATCACCAACCTGATCGGCTCGGCGGAGACCCCTTCGGAAACGCCCGACGGCAACCTCGTGTTCACCTCCACCACGGCGCACGGGCAGAAGGTGGGCGGCCTCCAGCGGGCCGATTTCCTCGAGAAGGACGTCACCGCCGACTTCGTGCTCGATGCCGACCCGGCGGCGGTCAAGGAGGCCTGGGAGTTCCGCGAGGACCTCTCGATGTTCAAGGAAGAGCCCTACCGGTACCAGTTGATGGCGCCGAGCGCGGTGCCGCTCATCCGCATCACAAACGATAGTCGCGACGACCTCTCGCTCCAGGCTGGCGCGGCCTTCTTCGTCCAGGACTTCATCGAAGACCACTTCGCCTACGCCGAGGCCATCGCCGGCGAGGACTGGAACGCCCGGTTGCAGTACATGTACCAGGGGTGGTACCCCAACCTCATCCTCGGCGGCGTGTACGGCGAGGCGAAGTACCCCTACGGCTACCTGCTCGACGACGACAACGACCTGAGCACCACCGCCGACCAGGGCACCTACGAGGGCAAGCAGAGCCAGAACTACATGTTTGGCTTTGGCGGAATCGACTACCCCTGGAACAGCTACTGGCGGAGCTTCCTCGTGGGCTCGTACATCCAGTACGGGTTCCGCAGCACCGACGACACCAGCTTCGCCCAGTACAACTTCAACACCGAGGTGGGGCTGACCCAGAGCTTCTCGAGCCTCGGGCAGTGGTCGGCGAGCGCCAATCCCCGCGGCGGCCGCAGCTTCGACATCATGCTGAGCCGGGGCTTCACCGACATCGTGTACGAGCCCTTCGGCGGCAAGACCGTCGACGATGGCGAACTACTCGACAACTACGCCTACAACAAGGCGGAGATCCGCTGGGTCGAGCAGATCCCGGTGCCGGCGTGGGGTGGCCTGTTGACCGAGGCCAACAAGAAGCAGCACACCATCCAGCTCGACTTCGACGTGGGCATGATCGACCGGAACGTCGATCGCAACGACGAGTTCCGCGGCGGCGGCCAGCACCCCTTCTACTGGGGCAGCAACTCGCTACGGCCAAACACGCTCTTCTCCGGCTACCCGGCCTACTCGCTCTCGGGCGAGACGATGGCCATGGTCAACCTGGCCTACCGCTTCCCCATCCGGCGCTACCTCAACAAGCACGTCGGGCCCCTGTACGTACACACGATCACCGGCCAGGTGATGGGCACGGCAGGCAACTTGTGGAGCTTCACGCCGCCCGACGACCCAGCGAAGTTCTACCGGAACGAGTACGGTGAGCGCGTGGCCTACGATCCCGCCGACGTCCAGCGCGAGATCCCGTTCATCGACGAGGCCCACAAGAACGGGAACTACCTGCTCTACGACGCTGGCGCCGAGCTTCGGGTGAGCAGCACGCTCTTCGACAACTACTACTGGAACAGCTTCGTTCGCGTTTCGTACGGGTTCAACGAGATCCGCGGCTACGGCGACGTCAACGGCGACGACATCTCCGACTCGACCGAGAGCGCCGTTGGCGACGAACTCTCCAACGAGACGGAGAAGCCGGGTTTCCGCTTCTACGTCGGCCTCGGGACGGGGTGGTAAATGATGCTCATTCTTGCTTTGTTGTCCTGCGCGCCCAGCTACGACGACGTCGACGTCAAGACCGTCGGCGTGGGCTACAACCCCGAGGAGATCGGCCCCTCGCCCACCCCTCTCGGGGGCGTGGTCGAGTACTCCTGGGTGAACTTTGCCGGCGGTGGCCTGTCGCTGGCGATGATGCAGCTCGGGAGCTTCGACGAGGTTGGCCCGGCGATGGTGGGCTACGCGCCGCCCTACGCGGCGGTCTACGGCTTCTCCTACCTGTTCACGGAGAAGCTGGAGGCGGCCGACTCCCTCGGCGGCGTCACCTCGGTTCCGCCCGAGGCGGAAGACACCTGCTACACCACCTTCGAGGCCACCGGCCCCATCGGCAGCTTCAAGACCATCGACGTGGGCCAGTGGATGGAGCTGGTCACCGAGGACGGCACCGGCGGCCTGCGCATGGATCGCTACCCGCAGCAGTACCCGGCCGACAACCAGGACGCCTTCGCCTACTACTCGGGCATCGACATCTGGACCTTGCAGCCCCAGTATGGACTCGTCCCCGGCCCCGACGGGTCGGAGGCGAGCATGAGCCGCCAGGTCATCCACCCGGCGAGCTACCCCGCCGGGCAGGAGGTCATCTTCCGCTTCCCCGGCGGGATGGCGCCCTCCAACGCCCCCCTCGGCTCGGTGCCTGTGTCGAGTAGCAGCGTGGGCGAGACGACGATCAAGCTGCCGAACCTGCCCGGCGGCGTGCAGCTCGAGTGGTCGGGCCCCCGTTACGACGGCTACGGCAACGTGCTCGACACCGGCGGCGACGCGCAGCGCACCTGCCTCGCCTACGCCGGGCATCGCGTCGGGGCGCCGTCGTCGGCCGATGTCCCCGAGGGGGTCGCGGCCGTGGGCTCGCCGCAGAGCGCCGCCGAGTGTGCCGATGCCCTCTACCAGGACCCGAACCAGGACGACCCGGCCAACCTCGGACAGATGTACACCGGTCCCTGGGACACCGACGACGGCACCGTGCTCTTCCGCTGGGAGCCCGACGAGAGCCGGACCGACGAGTACGTGCACCTCGCCGTCCGTTTCCTCGGGCCGGTCGACGAGGCCGACCCCAACTACCTCGAGGAAGTGGTGTACGAGACCGCGCCCAAGGCAGTGGCGTCGGATTGGAACGCCGCGCAGCGCGAGAATCTGATCTCCTCCGACGCGGAGGTCCCGGATGGGCGCCGCGCGCCCACCGCCTGCGAGGACGAGGGCAGCTACGAGTTCGACGACGCCTACCTCGACGAGAACGGGGACTACGTGCCGTCGATGCGCGGCGACCCGTTCCACAACATGGCCGAGGTCACCTGCCGGATGAAGGACGACGGCGAGTTCGCGCTCACCTCGAAGATGATCGAGGAGGCACTGACCTATGCCCGTGCCCACGGCGCGCAGGGGGCAGTGTTTTACTTCGGCCGCTCCACCGAGACGCAGGTCGAGGTGCCCGCCGCGATGGACAACTACGGCAACCGCAAAGAAATCACGCCCATCGGCGTGGCCACCCGAGCCGTCGACATCGGCCGCTTCTGGTTCGAGGAGTAGCCAACATGCGCGCCCACGCTTCCCTGTTGCTCATCCTCGCCGGCTGCGAGCAACTCGCCGCCGAGCTCCCCGGCTACTACGACGGCGCCAGCGGCCCCGCGCCCACGATCGACAGCGTCGAGTCGGGGCAGCAGAACGGCAACGTCGGCGGACTCACGGTCACCATCACCGGTTCGAACTTCGACGACAGCGCCATGGTCCAGTTCGCGCAGCGGAACGCCGTGATCCAGTCGCTGAGCGACAGCGAGATCGTGGTCACGGCGCCGGCCGGTCCCATGGGCGGCGGCACCGTCACCGTGACCGTGGGCACCGCCAACGGTTTCGACACCGCCGAGTACGTCTACGACATGGGGCCCGACCTGCTGGAGTCCTCGGCGGGCGAGGATAATGTCGAGGGACAAGCAGGCGACTACGATGGCGCCGACGTCGTGGGCTACGTGCTCGTCAACAACTTCTGGGAGAGCTGCTACGGCGGCCTCTCCTCTCGCATCGACGACACCTACGGTGCCGTGGGCTGCACCGAGTTCGCGTACATCGGCTTCACCGGCACCTCGGGCAACGCGGAGGCGCTCGAGTTCGCCTACCCACGCCTCCTGAGCGGCTACCAGGGCTTCTTCGGCGCCACCGACCTCGGCGACGCGCAGTGGCGCGTGCAGCGGCCCGGAGAGGTGGCCTACAGCGCCGCCATCGAGGACTTCCACGTCGACCTCGGCTCGGTGCGGCTCAGCAACAGCTACTACGACGACGACCGCGTCTGCGCGGACATGGCGCAGGTGGCCTCCTACCGCTACGGCGGCGGCGAGGACGACGCGCCCGCGCCCTACACCGTGTACGGCAGCGGCCTGCCCGACGTGTCCAAGCTCGGCGAGGGGGAGGCCTGCGAGTCGGGCAATGTCTACGAGGTGGGCGAGATGGAGTTCTGCGCCCGCCTGAACGAGGAGGGCGTCCCCGACTACCTGTACGAGGCCGATTACCCGGTCGACCGGAACTTCTTCGCCTCGTCACGCAGCGGTTTCGACCCCGTCGAGGTGAGCCTCGACATGCCCGAGGTGGGGGTGGACGACGTGTCCCTCGTGCTTCCCGAGTCGCTCGTGGTCTACAACACCGAGGGCATGGGGCAGATGCTGGAAGACACGCCGGGCGGGCACGATCTCTGGTCGTTGTCGACCTTCGAGCACTGCTTCGACGACGGCGACGGCGGCGAGGATCTCGACGACACCGCGCTCACCTTCGAGTGGAAGGTCAGCACGCTCCACACCGGCGAGGCCGAGGTCGGCTACCCCGAGGTCGACGGCGAAGTCCTGGGCTACCGCACCTACGTGCGCATCAGCTTCACCGAGCTCTCGCTCGGCTGGTTCGGCGGCATCGCCTACCCCGTGCGCGCCACCATCACCGTGCCCGACAACTACAACACCTTCGAGGTGGGCGACGGTCGCGACGCCGAGCTGTGGTCACGCCTCACGGTGCCGGCGTCGGTGATGTACCAGCTCCCCACGGTCACGCCGCCAGGCGGCAACTCCCAGTTCGGCACGCTCGCCAACCCGGCCGACGACTCGGGCTACCTCATCGCCGAGTTCCAGCGCGTCACCGAGTACACCATCGCCACGGAGAAGGGCCCCGTGGGCTTCGCCTACGTCACCGGCGACTTCGGCTTCTACGAGTGGAAGAACCCCACCGACGACACCTGCCACGACTGCCTCGACGGCGATGGCGACGGCTGGATCGACGAGCTCGACCCCGACTGCGGCTCGGGCACGGAGGAGCTCGGCGGCGGCGACACCGCGTGCAACGACGGCGCCGACAACGACGGCGACGGCCTGGTCGACGCGGACGACCCGGAGTGCGAGAAGGGCAGCGGCGACGACGAGTCCAACTGCAACAACGGCAGGGACGACGACGGCGACGGCTACGAGGACGAGGACGACGCGGACTGCCAGCGGGGCGACTCGGAGATGTACGCCGACGGGTGCGTGAACGGCCTCGATGACGATGGCGACGGCTGGGCCGACACCGACGACCCTGACTGCCTCGACGACACCGAGGAGGCGGGCGTGGGCGCGGCCGACTGCAACGACGGCATCGACGGCGACGGCGACGGCTGGATCGACGCTTCCGACCCCGACTGCACCAGCGCCACGGGCGCCGAGGCAGGCCTTGGGACGGGCGAGTGCAACGACGGTGTCGACAACGACGGCAACGGCGACATCGATTCGCTCGATCCCGACTGCACTTCCGCGGAGGCGGGCTCGGAGACCCCCTAGGATGGGCTTGACGCCTCGCTGAAGTCGGATAGCAGCAGCCCACCGCGGATGTCGGAGCTGCAGCTCGTCGAGAAAAATCTTCTTGACGGCCCATGCAGCCACCGATAAATGCGCGGGGCTCTGGACGGGTGGGTCAGCAACCGCTGGCCAACGCGTCGCGGTCTTTGAAAAACTGGCAGTAGTTTCGTAAGTTCGAATAGAGTTTTGATTCGGCCCCGGTCTAGCCACCGGGGGCGGAACAGGTTTCAAACTGGAGAGTTTGATCCTGGCTCAGAGTGAACGCTAGCGGCGGGCCTAACACATGCAAGTCGA
>VGRQ01000258.1 GCA_016875315.1 Deltaproteobacteria bacterium
GTCGCAGTCGTCGCCGCCGTAGGCGTCGCTGTCGAAGCCGTCCATGTCGTAGTCGTAGTCGGAGTAGCCGTCGCAGTCGCCGTCGATGCCGTCGTAGTAGGTCTCCGAGCCGCCGGGGTAGGCGCTGGCCTCGGTGTCGTCGCAGTCGTCGCCTCCGTAGGCCACGGCGTCGTAGCCGTCGCCGTCCTGGTCGTAGTCGCTCTCGCCGTCGCAGTCCTGATCGTCGCCGTCGTACCAGATCTCGGCCTCGCCGGGGTTGACGGTGTCGTCGTAGTCGTCGCAGTCGTCGCCGCCGTAGCGGGTGCTGTCGTAGCCGTCGCCGTCGAAGTCGTAGTCGCTGGCGCCGTCGCAGTCGCTGTCGACGCCGTCGTAGGCCACGTCGAAGGCACCGGGGTTGATGGCGTTGCTGGTGTCGTTGCAGTCGGTGCCGCCGTAGGCCTCGGCGGTGTAGCCGTCACCGTCCTGGTCGTAGTCGTTGGCGCCGTCGCAGTCGCTGTCGACGCCGTCGTACCAGGTGTCGGTGGCGGCGGGGTTCACGGTGCTGTCCACGTCGAGGCAGTCGCTGCCGCCGTAGGCGTCGGAGGTGTAGCCGTCGCCGTCGCGGTCGTAGTCGTTGGCGCCGTCGCAGTTGGTGTCTTCCCCGTCGTACCAGGAGTCCACCTCGCCGGGGTTGATGTCGGCGTCGAGGTCGTTGCAGTCCTCGCCGCCGTAGGTGTCGGCGGTGTAGCCGTCGCCGTCGGCGTCGAAGTCGTCGTTGCCGAGGCAGTCGCTGTCGACCCCGTCGTAGGCGGTGTCGGCGGCGCCGGGGTGGGTGCTGTCCTCGAGGTCGTCGCAGTCGTCGCCGCCGTAGGCGTCGCTGTCGTGGCCGTCGAGGTCCTGGTCGTAGTCCGACCAGTCGTCGCAGTTGGTATCCTCGCCGTCGTACCAGTCGTCGGCCGCCGCGGGGTTGATGTTGATGTCCTCGTCGTCGCAGTCGGAGCCGCCGTAGGACTCGTGGACGTAGCCGTCCTTGTCCTGGTCGTAGTCGTCGTCGCCCGCGCAGTCCTGGTCGACGCCGTCGTACCAGAGCTCGGTGGCGTCGATGTTGATCGACGCGTCGTCGTCGTCGCAGTCAGAGCCGCCGACGATGTCGCTGTCGTAGCCGTCGCCGTCGACGTCGGTCCAGTCGGCGCCGGTGCAGTCCTGGTCGATCCCGTCGTAAGGCGTCTCGGTGCCGGCGGGGTTGATGGCGATGTCGTTGTCGTCGCAGTCCTCGCCGCCGTACAGGTCGTAGTCGTAGCCGTCGGCGTCGCGGTCGTAGTCGCTCCCCCCGTCGCAGTCCTGGTCGACGCCGTCGTACCAGTTCTCCGCCGCGTCGAGGTTGATGGTCGCGTCGGTGTCGTCGCAGTCGTCGCCGCCGTAGTCGGCCGATTCGAAGCCGTCGGTGTCGGCATCGAAGTCGTCGTCGCCGGCGCAGTTGCTGTCGACGCCGTCGTACCAGGCGTCGGGAGCGGCCGGGTAGATGGTGGCGTCGGCGTCGTCGCAGTCGGTGCCACCGTAGGCGTCGCTGTCGAAACCGTCCTGGTCGGCGTCGTAGTCGGAGCGACCGTCGCAATCGACATCGACTCCGTCGTAATAGGTCTCGGCTTCGCCGGGGTTGATCGAGGTGTCGCCGTCGTTGCAGTCGCCGTCGGTCTCGGCGTAGCCGTCGCCGTCGTCGTCGACGTAGGGGGCGCCCTCGTCGGTGATGTCGTCGCAGTCGTTGTCCTTGCCGTCGATGATGTCTTCGGCGCCGGGGTACACGGTGTCGTCGCTGTCGTCGCAGTCGTCGTTGCACGTGGTGAAACCGTCGTTGTCCCAGTCGGTGCAGTCGTTCATGAAGATGGTGGTGGCGCAGGCGCCCACCAGGCCGCGCGGGTCGGTGACGGTGAGGGTGAGCGCGTGGTAGCCGGCGCTGAGCGAGGTGAGCGAGGTGCTCACCGTGCCGGCGCTGTCGGGCGCGCCGCTCCACAGCTCGCCGTCGACGTCGCTGCTGAGCACGCCGGTGAGTTCCTCGCCGCTCTCCTCGGCGTCTTCGGCGTGGGCGGTGAAGGGCACCACGGTGCCGGCCTCGAAGGCCTCGGCGTCGAGCGGGGTGAGCACCTCGCAGAAGGGGGCGCTGTTGTCGGTGCGCAGCAGGTTGACGTTGGCGGTGCCCACCTGGTCGGCGGGGTCGGTGACGGTGACGATGACGCCGTGGTCGTCGTCGGAGAGGGTGGCCTCGAAGCCGAAGTTGCCGCCGTCGCAGGCCACGGGCTCGCTGTCGATGTCGTGGCTCCAGATGGTGCCGTCGACGCTGGACTGCGCCACCAGCCGCATGGTGTCGTCGGGCGAGTTGTCGCTCACCGAGATGCAGAACTGCACCGGCACCAGCGGGTCGAAGGAGGCGCCTTCGAGCGGGCTGATGATGGTGATCTCTGGCGGATCGTCCGCGACTTTCACCTCCGTGTCGCCACCGCCGCAGGCCGCGAGCAAGATCAGCAGGGCAGGGGACGCGAGCAGTTTCGGCATGGAGTCTCCGGCGACCGACAGTGAGGCAGATCGGCGCGGCAGTAGCTTTCCCTGATGGGGGGCTGCTGTCAACGAGGCTGTAGGCTGTAGGCTGTAGGCTCTAGTGCGCCGAGGCTTGGCTAGCGGCGGTGACGACGGGGTTCGGTCGGGTGACGGAGCGGGCTCGCGGGGCCCCCTCCCGGCCGTTGGCCACCGGCCGGCCGTTGGCCCCCTCCCGGCCTTCGGCCCCCTCCCGGCCTTCGGCCCCCTCCCGGCCTTCGGCCACCCTCCCCCGCGGGCGGGGGAGGGGTACTTGGGGAGAATTGCCGGGCTTTGTCGGGGCCATCCCCCCGTCAGCCTACAGCCCACAGCCCACAGCCTACAGCCCACAGCCTACAGCCCACAGCCTACAGCCTACAGCCTCTCCACCGAGAGCCACGCGTCCATCACGAGGTCGGAGCTCGTCGCCGCGTGCTGGTGTACTTCCACGGCCACGAGGTTGTCGCCCTCCACGAGGAGCGAGGTATCGACAGGGAACTCGAAGTAGGCGGTCTCGTTGTAGGAACCCGCCGAGCTGCTCGCCAGCGTGCTGGCGTCGACCGGGCCCTCGGAGACGTTGGTGCGGAAGGCCTCGGTGCCGTTGAGGTACACGACCGCGCCGTCGTCGCGACGGATGCCCACCGTGGCGCTCGTCACCGCGCCCACGTCGAGGATCGAGGTCGTGGTGCGGTACCACGTCGTGATGTACTTGTTGTTCGCGTCGCTGCCGTAGCCCAGCGTGGTGCCCATGCCGTCGTCGCCGTAGCCGAGCGGGGCCGGGCCCGAGGCCCAGGCGCTGTCGTCGAAGCCGACGTCGTTCCAGGTGGAGCCCGGGTCGACGCCGGTGTCGAGGTAACGCCAGGTGCTCCCGGCCCCGAGCACCGTGACTTCGCGGGTTGAAGGCGGCACGTTGGTGGTGCCGGGGGTGCCCCGGTACACGAAGCCGAGGCAGTCGTCGCCGGTGCAGCAGTCGGTGGCCCTCGCCACCGAGAAGTCGGTGGCGACCGAGCCCCAGGTGAGGATGGTCCCCCGGCCGTCGGGAGCGAAGAGTGCTAGCTCGCCGCCCGCGGCCGCCAGCGTGACCGGCCACTCGCCCTCGCCTTCCTCTCCGCTCGCCCAGATGAAGGCGAAGGCACCGGGCTCGATGTCGAGGGCCTCGATGGCGTCAGGGTCGTCGTCGGCGCGGTCGGTCGAGACGGTGTAGCCGGCCAGCGACACCACCTCGGTTCCCGGGTTGTGCAGCTCGATCCAGTCCTCGTAGTGGCCGACGTTGGTCGCGACCGACGAGGCGTTGGAAGGCATCCACTCGTTGACGCAGAAGGGCAGGGGGTCGTCGAGCGTCGTGCCGGTGTCGGCCGGGAGGGCGGTGTCGCCGGCGGTGTCGGCGGCGGAGTCGACCGGGGACGAGGTATCGGGCGGGTCGCCACCGGGGACGATGCTCGCGGAGCAGGCCAGGAACCACGTCACGGGAGCCCCCAGGCCGACTGCATGTAGCCGGTGCGGTAGGGCAGCCAGTCCTGGAGCCACTGGCGGTAGCTGGCGACGCTCTCCACCGAGCACTCGCGACGGGGATCGCCGTAGGCGAGGTCGTAGGTGAGCGCGTCCCAGCGGTCGAGCTCGCTGTCGAGGGCGGCGGTGTCGAGCCGGTCGATCACCGCCTGGACGGCGGCGCGCTGGTTGCCCCAGCAGGTGGCGTCGCTCCAGCAGCCCGAGGCCAGCACCCCGCGCGGCGCGGCCCAGTTCATGCCCCACCAGCTGTCCTCGAGGAAGGCGTAATCGAGGTCCCAGATGGCCATGTCCATCAGGCCATCGGCCGGGTCGAAGTACACGCGGTAGTTGTTGGTGTTGAGCGCGTAGCCGTCGTTGTGGCCGATCCACTGCTCCACCGCGAGGAGGGTGTGGAGCCGCTCCCAGTCCACCACCGTGCCGGTGATCGCCTCGTACTGGCCGCTGCCGGTGGCCGACGTGTTGGCGGCCGTCACCGCGAAGATGTCGGCGTGCCCCACGTCGGTGCCTTCCTCGAGCTGGAAGTAGTCGTCGACGCTGTCGACGAAGTCGAGCAGCGTGTAGGCGCCGGTGGTGTAGTCGTAGAGGTACTTGCCGTCGTAGAAGTTGCCCTCGGGATCGGCGTAGTTCCGCTCGAGCCAGTCCTTGTCGGGCGTCTCGAGGATGAGGTACAGCCCGTAGTCCACCCCGTTGACGTACACGCTGGCGAAGGCGGTGCGCAGCGTGGGCAGCCCGGCCATGCCCACGATCGCGTAGCCGAGCTTCTCCTTGAGGTAGGAGCAGTCCACGACGCTGTTGTTGAGCGACAGGTGCTCGAGGCCGTAGAAGTCGCGACCGTCGCGGTACTGGTTGAAGTCGATCTTCCACTTCGGCTTGTTGTCGACGGTGCGGAAGCTGCCGATCTTGCCGCGCAGGCGCACGCCCACGCCGGGTGCCTCCACGCCGTCGATGCTCAGGTCGGCCGGCGCCCAGTCGTAGGGCAACGAGCGCAGGAGCGCGAAGCTGTCGTCGCTGAGCTGGATGTCGATGCGGTGTACGAAGCTGTCGTCGAAGATCCAGTCGTTCTCTGCGACGTAGTCGCCCACGCCCTCCTCGGTGACCAGCGGCTCCACCGGCTCGGCGCTGTCGCCGGTGTCGCCGGTGTCGCCGGGGGCGCTGTCGTCGACCGCCACTGGCTCGCTCCCCGCGTCGCCGATGACGACGGGCTCGGAGGAGCAGGCGAGCAGCAGGATCACTTCGGCTCGAAGCCCTCGGCCCAGCGGGTGACGACGAAGTCGATGCGCTCGTTCACCACCCGCGCCGCCTCGGTGCCGCTCGGGTCGGCCGGGCGCATGCCGCCGTAGCCGGCCGCGTAGAAGCGCCCGCGGTCGAGCCCGGCGGCGACGAGTCGCTCCAGCACCACCCCGGCGCGGGTACCGGCCAGCGCCAGCTCGTCGGAGGGGTCGCCGCGGCCGTCGGTGTGGCCCTCGATGCGCACCGACTCGATCTCGGGGCGGGCGATCAGGTACCGGGCGAGCTGGTCGACCTGGGCGGCGCCCTCGGGCCGGAGCGTGGCGCCGTCGAAGGCAATGCGCTGGTAGGTGAGGATGCGCGTGCCGCTGACGACCACGGGGCTCTGCGCGGTGGGGACCGGCGCCGGGGGCGGGGACACCACCGGCGGCGGGACCGGCTTCTGGACCACGGGCTCGGGCTTCGGGGCGGGCTTCGCCTCGGGCTTGGGCTCGGGCGTGACCACTGCCACGGGACGGGGCTGCTCTTTCGCGGGGGCCTGCTGCCAGCCCACGCTGAGCACGGCGCGGCCGTTGCTCGCGCCGATGCCGGTGCTGATGCCGTGGCCGTAGCCGGCGGCGAGCTTGAGGCTGTCGCCGAGGCGGTAGAAGCCGCCGAGCATCGCTTCCGCCGGCGCGCCCGCGGGGTTGCCGAGGTCGGCCCAGGCGGCGTAGCCAGCGAGGTCGAGCGAGACGCCCCAGGTGGCGCCGGGGTCGAAGGCCCCGCCCACCCGCCAGGCAAGTTGGTCGGACACGCTGAGGTTGCTGACCTCCACCGCCGGCATGCCTCGCGTGCCGATGTTGGCCGCCAGCAGCACCGGGCCCAGTTGTTTATCGGCGATCACCGTGGCTTCCCAGGCAAACCCGTCGGCGGCGAGGGGCGCGGCGGTGCTGGCCGTGGGCAGGTCGGCGCGCACGGCGATGGCGAGGCCCAGGGGTGCCGTCTTCTTGTCGAGGATCATCCCCTTGAGATCCACGGCGATGTCGCCGAGCCCGGCACCGCCCTCGCCCGCCGACGACGACGCCACCGGGTAAACCGGCACGTCGACGGCGGCGCGGATGCGCCAGAAGCTGTAGCCGCCGAGCACGTCGATACCCACGGCGTCGCCGACGAGCGGCACTCGCTCGCCGGTGTCTTCCCACACCCACACCACCGGCTCGTGGACCCAGCCCACGCTGGCCCCGGCGAGGGCGCCCTGGCCCACGGCGCTGTCGTCGGCCCAGAGGGTGGCCTGCGCGCCGATCGGGGGCCGGTAGATCTGCCCGTCGACCGCCGCCTCGGGGATGCTGTCGGCCGCCAGCGCGGGGCCGAGAACGAGGATTCCGAGGATCATCGGCGGCGGCTCCGGAAGGCGAGGGCGGAGCCTACTACAAGCAGCGACCACGGCCCAAGCGAGGCACAACCGCCGCCGTAGAGACCGCCCGTTCGCGGGGGAACATCATCGAGCGTCACGCCGGTGTCACCCGGGGAGCCGGGGTCGTCGGGGTCGAGCGGATCGGTGCCGTCGTCGACCTCCTGGCCGTCGCTGATGCCGTCGTCGTCGGTGTCGGCGTCGCCCGGATCGGTGCCGAGGACGGTCTCTTCCGAGTCGGTGAGCCCGTCGCCGTCGGTGTCGGTCTGCACGTCGTCGCCCGGGTCGAGCGGGTTGGTGCCGTCGACCTTCACCTCGGCCCCGTCGCCCACGCCGCCGCCGTCGGTGTCGGCGTTGTTGGGGTCGGTGCCCAGCGCCACTTCCTCGGCGTCGGTGAGTTGGTCGTCGTCGCTGTCGGCGTCGAAGGGGTCGGTGTTGTAGTCCTCGCGCTCGGCACGGTCTTCGAGGCCGTCGCCGTCGCTGTCGAGGCCCTCGTCGGCCATGTCGTCGCAGTCGTTGTCGAGGCCGTCGGCGCTCTCGGCGTTGCCGGGGAAGTTGTTGGCGTCTTCGTCGTCACAGTCG
>VGRQ01000259.1 GCA_016875315.1 Deltaproteobacteria bacterium
GCTCGCCAGGCCGTACCCCACGTCACGGATTCGTCACGGGCACCCTTAGCGCAAAGGCAAACGCCGGGATAGCGGCCGCCGCCCCGATGCTATTCCGTCGCACCGCCATCGACGCTGTCGCCTATGAGCTTGCTCCAAGGCGTGTTTCTTCCGCACAGCTCGAGGAGCGCCTCAACGGCGCGCTCGTGCGGATGCGCTTGCCGCCCAGGCCGATCGAGCTGCTCACCGGCATCGCCGAGCGCGGCTTCTGGGAGCCGGGCACCCGCGTCCACGAGGTGGCCACCCGCGCCGCGCGCAAGGCCATCGCGCAGTCGGGGGTCGATCCGTCGCGAATCGGACTGCTCATCAACACCTCGGTGTGCAAGGACTACCTCGAGCCCTCGATGGCCAGCCTCGTCCACGGCGACCTCGGCCTGCCGGCCACCTGCCGCAACCTCGACATCGCCAACGCCTGCCTCGGCTTCATCAACGGCATCGAGTTCGCGGGCCAGATGATCGAGGCCGGCGTGGTGGAACACGCGCTGGTGGTCGACGGCGAGAGCGCCGGCGAGATCGTCGACACCACCATCCGTCGCCTCCACGAGCCCCAGTCCACCTCCCAGGATTTCTGGGACAACTTCGCCACCCTCACGCTGGGATCGGCCGCCGTGGCGATGGTGCTCAGTCGCGACGAACTGAGCCGCAGTGGCCACCGCGTCAATGGCTCGGTGGCCATGGCCGACACCGCGAACAACCGCCTGTGCCTGGGCACGAGCGAGCGCATGGTCACCGACTCCACGCGCCTGCTCAAGGCCGGCGTGTCGCTCGCCCGGCAAACCTGGCTCAAGGCCGCCGGCGAGATCCCGGGGTGGTCGCAAGATCGCATCCAGCACTACGTGTGTCACCAGGTGGGGAAGGCCCACATGTCGGCCATCTGCAAGGCGCTGGAGATCGACGAGGCCCGCTGCCACCTCACCTACCCGAGCTTCGGCAACGTGGGCCCGGCCGCCGTGCCGCTCACGCTGGCGCTCGCCGCCGACGCGGGCCGCGTGCGCCCGGGCGACCACGTGGCGCTGATGGGCATCGGCAGCGGCCTCAACGTGGCGATGATGAGCCTCACCTGGTAGCCGAGATGACCGCCGCCGCCGTCCTGGGCGAAGTGGAGTCCTGGCGCGCCGAGTACCCCTTCGCCTCCCACTGGATCGACACGCCCGCGGGGCGCCAACACTACGTGGACGAGGGCCAGGGCCGCCCCGTGCTCTTCGTCCACGGCAACCCCACCTGGTCGTTCTACTGGCGCCGATGTATCATGGATGTATCAGCCGCGGGATTCCGGGCGATCGCGGTGGATCACCTGGGCTGCGGGCTCAGCGACAAGCCCCAGGACTGGAGCTACCGCCTCGCCGACCACGTGGCCAACCTGGAGCGCCTGGTGGTGGCGCTCGACCTGCGCGACATCACGCTGGTGGTACACGACTGGGGGGGTGCCATCGGCCTCGGCGTGGCCACGCGACACCCGGAACGTTTCCGCGGCCTCGTGATCACCAACACGGCGGCCTTCCGCGCGCCGCGCATCCCCTGGCGCATCGCCGCCTGCCGCATCCCGGGCCTCGGCTCGCTCGCGGTGCGGGGCCTCAACGGCTTCGCCGCCGCCGCGGTGCACATGGCCACCGAGAAGGGCCTGTCGCCGGTGGCGCGCGCCGGCTTGCTCGCGCCCTACGACTCCTGGCACAACCGGATCGCCACCCTTCGTTTCGTGGAAGACATCCCCATGGCCGAGGGGCACCCGAGCTGGAACACCCTGGCCGAGATCGAGTCGGGCCTGCCGTTGCTCGCCGACAAGCCGATGCGCCTGGTGTGGGGCGAGGAAGACTGGTGCTTCACGCCATGGTTCCGCCAGGAATTCGAGCGCCGTTTCCCCGCCGCCCAGTCCTTTCCCCTCCGGGGGATCGGCCACTACGTGGCGGAAGACGCGGCCGACGAGCTGTCACGACACGTGCTGGAAGCCGCCCGGTGACCGAGGCGGCACCGTGAACGTGGCCGAACACCTCGCCCGCGCCCACGCGGAGCGCGGCGACGATCCGGCGATCATCCTCGCCCGCGACGACAGCCGACTGTCGTTTTTCGAACTCGACTGGCACAGCTCGTCGATTGCCCAGGGTTTCAAGAACGCCAACCTGCTGCCGGGCGACCGGATGCTGGTGATGGTCCGGCCGGGGCCCGACCTCATCCGCATCGTGTGGGCCTGCTTCAAGTGCGGCGTGCTCCCTGTGCTCATCGACCCGGGGATGGGGTTGTTCAACTTCTTGCGTTGCGTGGAGCGAATCCGCCCCGCCGCGATGGCAGGCATCGAGATCGCCCACCTGATCTCGCTGATCTTTCCCTTTGTCTTTTCCTCGGTGAAACAACGGATCTACGCCGGTCGCCGCGTGTGGTTCGACGGGCACACCATCGCCGAGCTCATCGCCACGCCCGGCCCGTACGTCGTGGAGGAGGCGGAGGCCGACACCCCGGCCGCGATCCTGTTCACCTCGGGGAGCACCGGGCCCGCCAAGGGCGTACACTACACCCACGGGAACTTCGACGCCCAGGTGAGGAGCCTGCGGGAAACCTACGGCTACGCCTCGGGACAAACCGACGTGGCCGCCTTCCCCCCCTTCTCGCTTTTCGACCCCGCCCTCGGGATGACCAGCGTCATTCCCGACCTCGACCCCTCGCGGATGGCCAACACCCGTCCCGAGGCCATCGCGCACGCGATGCGTCACTACCGCGCGCAGAACGTCTTCGGATCGCCGGTGATCTGGCGCAGCTTCGCGCCCTGGGCAGAGGCACAAGGCGCCACCTTCCCCGACGTGCAACGCCTGATGATCGCCGGTGCCAGCGTGCCACCCCGGCTCATCGCGCAGCTCCGCAGGGCGGTGCCCAACGGCGACGTGGGCACGCCCTACGGCGCCACCGAGGCGCTGCCGGTGGCGGCGGTGTGGGGCAAGGACATCGTGGAGCGCTTCGCCCAGCAGAGCGCCGAGGGCCGTGGCACCTGCGTGGGACGGCCCGCGCAGGGCATCGAGATCCGCATCATCGCCATCAACGACGCGCCCATCCTCGACATCGGCGAGGCGCCACCGCTGCCGCCCGGCGAGGTGGGCGAGATCTGCGTGAAGGGCCCCGTGGTCACCACGCTCTACGTCGACAACGCCGACGCCACCGAACGGAGCAAGATCCCCGACGGCAGCGACACCTGGCACCGCATGGGCGACCTCGGCTACCAGGACGGCGATGGCAACCTCTGGTTCTGCGGCCGCAAGGCCGAGCGCGTGGGCGAGCTGTACACCGACAACGTGGAGGGCCGCTTCAACCCCTGGTGCGGCCGCACCGCGCTGGTGGGCGTGCGCGGCGAGCCGGTGCTGGTGGTCGAGGGCCCAGAAGACGCCGCGCTGGAGCAGCGTATCCTTGATACATCGGTCGTGAAACGCGTCGTGTTTCACAAGGCGTTCCCCGTCGACGCGCGCCACAACTCGAAGATCCACCGTCACACCCTGGCCAAGTGGGCGGAGCGAACCCTGAAATGAACCCGTCCCCAGGATCACCGCCAACCCTCCCCGCCGAGCCCAGGCCAACAGCCCACGGCCTGCACTCCATAGCCTGCTCTCCACAGCGCACAGCCGAGGCCCGCAAGCTCCGGCCCTACAGCCTCCAGCCTACAGCCTCCAGCCTCCGATGAAAGCCCTCGTCACCGGCGGCCACGGCTTCCTCGGCGCCGAGATCGTGCGGCAACTCCGGGCTCTCGGCCACGAGGCCACGCCGGTGTCGCGGCAGTCGGGCGTCGACATCACCGAGCCCGGATCGCTCCGCGCAGCCCTGGCCGGCCACGACACCGTGTTTCACGTGGCGGCGCTCGCCGGCGTCTGGGGACGGCGACAGGACTTCGAGCGCACCAACGTGGAGGGTACCCGCAACGTCCTCGCGGCATGTCGCGACATGTGTATCACACGTATCATCTACACCAGCTCGCCCAGCGTCACCTTCGATGGCGCCGACCACCTCAACGCCAGCAACGACCTGCCCTACCCCGCTCGCTGGCTCGCCGACTACCCGCGCACCAAGGCCGAGGCCGAGCGCCTGGTGCTCGCCGCGAACGACGGCAACCTCGCCACCGTCGCGCTCCGGCCCCACCTGATCTATGGACCCGGCGACCCTCACCTCTTGCCGCGGCTCCTCGCCCGCGCTCGCGCCGGGCGGCTACGCATCGTGGGCGCGGGCGACAACCTCGTGTCGCTGAGCTTCGTGGAGAACGCCGCCAGCGCCCACGTGGCCGCCGCGCTGGCGCTCGCGCCCGGCGCCGCCTGCGCGGGGAAGGCCTACTTCGTCAACGACGCCGAGCCGGTCCGGGTGTGGGACTGGCTCAACGAGGTGTTCGCCGGCCTCGGGCTCCCCGCCGTCACCCGGCGAGTCCCGGCGGGCGTGGCCTACGCCGCCGGGGCGCTCCTCGAGGGCGCGTGGTCGCTGCTGGGCCTCGGCGGCGAGCCGCCGATGACGCGCTTCGTCGCCAGGCAGCTGTCCACGTCACACACCTACGACCTCGGCCCGGCCCGGCGCGACCTGGGCTGGACCCCGGCGGTGAGCGGGAGAGAGGCCCAGGACCGCACGATCGCCGCCCTGCGCCCCAGCGAGCCTGCCCGGGGCGGATAATCCGGGCCGATGCCTCCCCTCCCCTCCGCGCACGACCCCGCGAGCCCCGAGGCCGGGGCGCGTGCCGCTCACATGGCCACCCTGCTGGCACAGCTGCGAGCCGACCTCCGCGCCGCCCGCGACGACCGCAGCGCCAAGGCGCTCGCCCGCCACCGCGAGCAAGGCAAGCTCACGGCGGTGGAGCGCCTCGATCGCCTGCTCGACCCGGGCACGCCTTTCCTGGAGGTGGGCGCGCTCGCCGCGCACGGCCTCTACGAGGGCGGGGTCCACAAGGCGGGCACCCTCGCGGGCATCGGCGTGATCGCCGGGCGCGAGTGCGTGGTTTCCAGCAACGACGCGATGGTCAAGGGCGGCACCATCTACCCGATGGGCGTGAAAAAGGCGCTGCGTATGCAGACCATCGCCATGGAAAACCGACTTCCCTTCGTGTCACTCGTCGACAGCGGCGGCGCCTACCTTCCATTGCAGAGCGAGGTGTTCCCCGACATCGACGACGGCGGGCGCATCTTCTACAACCAGGCCCTGATGTCGAAGCTCGGCATCGCGCAGGTCACGGCGGTGATGGGGCTCTGCACCGCCGGCGCCGCCTACATCCCCGCGATGAGCGACGAGGTGGTGCAGGTGCGGGGCACCGGCGCGATCTTCCTCGGGGGGCCGCCGCTGGTCAAGGCCGCCACCGGCGAGGAGGTGAGCGCGGAGGATCTCGGCGGCGCCGACGTACACGCGGTACACAGCGGCGTGACCGACCACGTGGCCAGCGACGACGCCGAGGCCATCCGCATCGTCCGCGAGCTCGTGGCCTGCCTCCCCGCCCCCGCGGCGGGCTGGATCGACCGGGCCCCGGCCGAGGCGCCGCTCTACGACCCGGCCGAGATCGACGGGATCGTCCCCGAGTCGCTGGCCCAGCCGCTCGATCCGCGGGAGATCATCGCCCGGGTGGTCGACGCGAGCGACTTCCTCGAGTTCAAGGCGAGCTACGGGCCAACGCTGGTGTGTGGCACCGCCCGCATCCACGGCTACCGCGTGGGCATCCTCGCCAACCACGGCGTGCTCTTCTCCGAGTGTGCCCAGAAGGCCACCCAGTTCATCCAGCTCTGCGAGAAACGACGCGCGCCGCTCCTGTTCCTCCAGAACGTGCCCGGTTTCATCATCGGTCGCGACTACGAGCGCGCGGGCATCACCAAGCACGGTCACCAGATGGTCAACGCCGTGGCCACCGCCACGGTGCCCAAGCTCACGGTGATCGTGGGCGGGAGCTTCGGCGCGGGAAACTACGCCATGTGTGGGCGTGCCTACGGCCCGCGATTCCTGTGGTGCTGGCCCAACGCGAAAATCGGCGTCATGGGTGCCGAACAGGCGGCCGGCGTGCTCATCTCGGTGGCCAACGGGCAACGCGAGCGCCTCGGCATGGGGCCGATGCCCGTGGAAGAGGAGGCCATGATCCGGGGGCCGGTGCTGGAGAACCAGGCCCGGGAGGGCAGCGCCTGGTATTCCACCGCCAACCTGTGGGACGACGGGATCATCGAGCCGGCGCGCACCCGCGACGTCATCGGCCTCTGCCTCGCCGCCTGCGACCGCGCCCCCGACCCCGGCTTCGCGTCGGCATTCGGGACGTTCCGGATGTAGCCGCGCCGCGGTATACTGCGCGCCTCGCAGGGTACCCACATGCTCCTCCTCCTCGCGCTCGCCACCCGGGCCTACGCTGACGATTTCCTCCAGGTCGACGCAGGCGCCCCGGGCATGGCGGTGGTGGTCTCGATCCTCCGCGATGTCGGCGGCTTCACCGGCACCGAGACCGTCACCACCAACTGCGGGGGCATCACCGTGGGCGCGGTGGCGGCGCTCGACAGCAGCGCCGACCCGAGCGCGCCCATCACCGGTGCCGTGCTCCAGGCGGTGTTCTACATCAGCGAGACCGCCAGCACCGGCAACTGCCGCGTGTACATCGACGGCACGCAGATCACCTCGCTGTCCGGTGGCATCGACAACCGCTTCCGCATCGTGACGCCCGAGGCGGCGCCCGTCGACGGCGGCACCAACGACATGGACGGAGTGGCCGACGGGGTGATCACCCTGCCGTCGTCGCTACGCAGCGACGGCGGGACGGTGGTTCTCGAGAGCCTCGACGTGCCCAGCGGCACGACGCTGGTGTTCGACACCAGCGACCCGAACAGCGCCTCCCTCGGCAACGAGGCCTTCCTCCCGGCGGTGATCCTGGTGGAAGGCGAGGCCAACATCGAGGGCAGCATCTGGCTGGCCGGCATCGACGGCGAAGACGCGGTGGACAGCCACGCCTCCGACGGCGGCGACGGCGGCCCCGGCGGCGGCGGCGGCGGCGTGGGCAGTAACTGCTACGGATCGGCCGCCTACATCCCCGGCAACGGCTTCACCGGCGGCGGCGGCACTTCCACCGGCACCTGCATCGACTACACCGACGGCGGCGACGGCGCGGTGGAGGGCAACGACATGGAAGACGGGGGCGAGGGCATCTTCACCACCGTCACCAACCGCGCCCGCGGCTACGCCGGTGGCACCGGCGGCGGCACCGGTCACCCCTG
>VGRQ01000260.1 GCA_016875315.1 Deltaproteobacteria bacterium
CGCCACAGCCGCGCGATCGCCCCGGGCTCCTTCCGCTGCGGCGCCGCGAAGGCCCCGGCCGCCACGTCGGAGAGACGACGGTTGGTCGTCTCTACCCGCCGGGCGAGGGCGGAGAGCGCCACGTCGAGGAGCGCGTCGTACACCCGGCTGCGCGCGGTCCAGAGCGACTGCAACCCGCGCGTGTCGAGGATGAGCAGCGCCGAGGGACGCGTGGCTTTCAAGGTGGCGGCACGGCGCTGTCCCGGGAAGAAGGCGCTGGCTTCACCCACCAGCTCGGGCGCCCGGAGGCGCGCCACCTCGCTGGTCCCGGCGAGCACCGCGAGCTCACCGGCCACCAGCAGCGCGAGCGACGACACCGGGGCCCCCTCTTCCCAGAACCGCTCCCCGGGCGCCAGCACGTGGGGCGAGAATGAGGCCGCGGCGCGGTCGATCTCGTGCCGGGGCACGCGCGCGAGGAAGGGCAGGGCGGCGAGCGTGTCGGCGGTGGAGGGCATCGCGACCACCCTATGCGGGCGCTAGTCGAGTTGCTCCACCAGCGGGCGAAAGCAGCCGCGCTCGGCGTCGTAGGCCTGCACCTCGGCGCGGTGGAGGTCGAACCACCAGCCGTGGAGGCGGAGGGCGCCCGCGGCGATGCGCTCGGCCACCGGCGCGTAGCCCCGGAGGTGATCGATCTGCTGCAGCACGTGGGCCTGCGACAGCCGCTCGACCGGGTCGAGGGCCGGGTCGAGACTTGGCTCACGCTCGAGTCGCGACAGCGAGTCGCGGGCGTGGGACAACCAGCGCTCGAGGTTCGGCGCGCCCGGGGGGACGACGCCGTCGGCGAGCGCCTGCATCGCGCCGCAACTGCTGTGGCCGCAGACCACCACGTCGCGCACGCCGAGGGCGATCGTGGCGAACTCCACGCCGGCCCCGGCGGCGCCATCGCCCACGTCGTGGCGGGGCACGATGTTGCCCACGTTGCGGAGCACGAACAGGTCGCCCGGGTCGGTGGAGGCGAAAAGGTTGGGAACCACGCGACTGTCGGCGCAGGCCACGAAGAGGCAGTCGGGCGACTGCCCGAGCGCGAGGTGGGCGAAACGCTCGCGGTAGCCGGGGCGCACGCGGCGATGGAAGTCGCGGATGCCGTCGAGGAGCTTCTGCACGGCGGGTGGCTATCGGCGGCCGTCTCGGCGGGCCACTGGGTAGCCCCTCGGCTCGATACGTGGCCGCGTGCCCACCGTCGTCATCTTCGCCTGCATCCACAACGCCGGCCGCTCGCAGATGTCGGCGGCGTTCTTCAACGCGCTCGCCGACCCCGCCCGGGCTCTCGCCGTCTCCGCGGGCACAAACCCCGGCGAGCGCGTACACCCCGAGGTGGTGGCGGCGATGCGGGAGGTGGGGATCGACCTCGCGGGCAACCAGCCCCAGCGGCTCACCCGCGAGCTAGCCGAGGGCGCGAGCTGGCTCGTGACCATGGGCTGCGGCGACGAGTGCCCAGTCGTCCCCGGCCTGCGCCGCGACGACTGGCCGCTTCCCGATCCCAAGGGGCAGCCCGTGGAGCGAGTGCGCGAGATCCGCGACGAGATCCGTGACCGCGTGGCCGCGTTCGTCGACGCGCAGGGCTGGCGAGGGCGCTGAGCCGGTCTTCGGGCCGGGGGCGGGGCGGGATGGACGACCTCCCGGGTGCCGCTGGGCATCCGCCGGGTTCACGGGTACCTTTTGCCGGTGATGTTCCTCGTCCTGGCAGGCTGCGGCGCGAGCGAGCCCGGCGAGCCGGTCGACTCGGCCGGGGCGTGCGACCAGTGGGAGGAGTTCGTTTGGCTCCCGGTCGAATCTGAAGCGAGCCACTGCCCCGAGGCATCCGAAGTCGACGTGAATCGCGTGGGCCGGTGGCAGGGGTGCGAGGGCGACGAGGTCGTGGCGATTCTCGAGCGACTCGCGGACACGCCCTCGGCATGCTCCTTCCTGCTCGGGTGCGATTGGTCCTGCAGCTACCGCGCACGCGCCCGGAATTGCACCGGGGAGCCGACGGGGTGCTGGATCATCTGACACGGTCATCCTGCACATGCAGGGTCGCCACCGGGGTCCCGCGCTGCACTATCCAGATGTCCCAGCCCGTTCACGTCGTCACCACCGAGGCCATGGCGCTCGACCCTGCTGGTCGGCTCCGGCTCGCGGCCGAGCTCGTCGCCGACGGGGAAACCGAGGTCGTCTACGCGGCCGGCCCGGGTGGTGCGCCACGTCGCTGGTCGCCCACACCAGCCGGACACCAGGCTGCCAGGCCGACCGGATTCGAACTCGCGAAACGTAGTTTCGCGGAGTCAAGATGCGACGACGCCCGCTCCTCCACACCGGAAAAGCGGGCGTTCCATCGATGGTCGGGGCGGCGGGATTTGAACCCACGACCTCTTGGTCCCGAACCAAGCGCGCTAGCCAGACTGCGCTACGCCCCGAGCGGCCCCGAACTACTCCCGCGGGGGGTCGGCGTCAAGGAGCAGGAAGGTCGCCGGGCCGTGGTCGATGCCGTTCACGCGCAAGAAGACGCGTTGCTCGCCCGGTCGCAGGGGCCGCGTCGTCACCGGGCGCATGGAGAGGCGCTGGCGGAAATGCCATCGATCACCCTCGGATAGCTCGCGAACCGCCCCACGGAAGGTCTTGCTCGACCAGCCCCGCGTGCCCGGCCAGGCCCAGACCACGTCCACCCGGGCGGTACCCGGCCCGGTGATCGTCGCCGTCACCTCGATGGCCTCGCCCGGGCGGGCGCGGGGCGGATCGACCCCGAGGGCCGACACCTCGACCTGGCCCTTGTGGCCGAGCAGATCGAGCGCCGCGGGATGGCCCTTCTTGAGGAGGTCGCGCAGGGCGTGCTCCACGAGGCGGCGCCGCCCGGGGAGCCAGCGGCGCGCCACCTCGACCGCGAGGGCGGGGTGGTCCTTCGCCACGTCGCCGAGGTGATTGGCCACTGATCGCCGGACGTACTCGCTCGGGTCGTCGACGAGGCGCTCGATGATGGCGAGGCCCCGGGCGGGGTCGCGCACGCTCGCGTCGAGGCGAGAGGCCCAGGGCAGGCGTGGGCGCGTGCCCTCGGAGGCGAGGCGGCGGACGTGCTCGCTGGGGTCGCGGCTCCAGGCGTCGACGTGGGCCCAGGCCAGATCGGGGTGGCGCTCCAGGTAGGGACGCACGGCGAACTCGGCGGAGGCATGGCAGGTGAGCACCCGCAGCGCCGCGAGCGAGGTTTCCGGGTGGTCGAGGCCGTGGGTCTCCACCAGTTGGAGGAGGGGCCACCACGTCAGCCCGTCGGCGACCTTGGCGGGCGGCTGCTCGGGCAGGGCGGCCAGCAAGACGCGCACGGACTCGCGCCAGTCACCGGGGAGGTACGCGCGGAGCGCGCCGGCGACGTGGCGAATGCGCGCCTTGAGTTCGAGGGGTTCGAGACCCGCGACGGCGCGTCGCTCGAATCCTGCCGCGTCGAAGGGCGCCACCGCGGCCACGGCCTGCCCGATGCGGGCGATCGACTCGGCGTTGACGAGGTTCTTGAAGGGCTCAGCCATCTAGGTCGCGACAAACGTGCGCTGGTCGAACCCCTCGAAACCGTCGAGGTCGGCGTCGTACACCTCGGTGTAGGCCTGCACGCGACCGTCGGCCGCCGTGGCGCGCACCACCAGCGTGTACTCGCCGGCCGCCGGGGGCACCCACACCGCGCGCCAGATGGTCCACACCCCGGGTCCACCGGGGTACACGATCTCCGCCTCGAACCACGTCTTGCCCTGGTCGTCCGACAGTTCCACCTTGCTGATGCCCGCCTCGCCGGCGAAGGCGATGCCGTGGATGTACCCCCCGTCCGGGGCGACGGTGGCGTAGGCGTCGGGCTTGATGAACCACGAAGCCACCTGGTACTCCGCCGAGTCTGACCAGCCGCGGGCTTCCCAGGTGCCGGCCTCCCACTCCTCCACGAGGTCGATGCGCTCGATCCACTTGGGGTTCTTCATCCCGTAGCGCCCGGGGACGAGCGCCCGCACCGGCGCCCCGTGCCCCGCGGGGAGGTCCTCCCCGTTCATCGCGAGGGCGAGAGACAGGCCCTCGTCGACGTCGCTCATCGGGAGCGTGGTGGAGTAGCCGTCGCCCGACGTGAAGCGGATGTACTTGGCCTGGGTGGCGATGCCGACGCTGTCGAGCAAGTCGCCGAAGGCGAGCACGGTCCAGATCGCGTTGCCAGTGAAGCGCCCGGTCGTAGAGCCAATGCACGAGATGGAGCGCTCCTGCTCGGTGGTGGGCATGGCGCGCAGCGCGTCGAGCGAGAGGGCGTGGTCGCCGCCCTCGGGGGTGGTCAGCCGCAGCGACCACGCGGCCAACCACGCCTCGTCGGGCTGCCAGGCCGAGATGGCCACGGTGTAGAACTCGTCGTTCGGCGTGATCGGGGGGAGGGTCTCGGGGTCGTCGGCGTTCCCGGCGGCAGAGTCACCAGGACGCCCCTCGGGGGCGCAGGCGGCGGCGGCGAGCGTCCCGAGGAAGGCGCGGCGGGTGGGCATTTCCCCACCATACGCCGGTTCTACGCCCCGCGGATCGAAGCGATGGCGGCGGCCCGGTCGGTCGCGCCGAACACGGCCGAGCCGGCCACGAGCACGTGGGCGCCCGCGTCGATGAAACGCCGGGCATTGCTGGGCTTCACCCCGCCGTCGACCTCGATCAAGGTGGGCAGCTTGAGTCGCTCGATGCGCTCGCGGATGCGCTCCACCTTGGGGAACACCCGGTCGATCAGCGACTGCCCGCCGAAGCCCGGGTTGACCGTCATGCACAGCACGAGGTCGGTGACCTCGAGCACGTAGTCGATGGTGTTCTCGGGCGTGTGGGGGTTGAGCGCCACGCCCGCATTGGCGCCGAGCGCGCGAATCTGCTGGAGGTTGCGGTCGAGGTGGGCGCAGGTCTCGGCGTGCACGCTGATCCAGTCCGCGCCGGCCTTGCGGAACTCCTCCACGTACTTCTCGGGCTCGACGATCATCAGGTGCACGTCGAGGGGGAGGCGGGTGGACCGTCGCGCCGCCTCGCAGATCAGCGGGCCGATGGTGATGTTGGGGACGAAGCGGCCGTCCATCACGTCGACGTGAATCCAGTCTGCGGTCGCGACGCTCTCGAGCTCGGCCCCGAGCTTGGCGAAGTCGGCGCTGAGGATGCTGGGGGCAACGAGCGGCATGGTGTTCCCGGGAGGGGGCGGCGCTATCTCGGGTGACGGTCGTCGCCCACGGTGACGGTCGTCGGCCGCGAGAGGCTGTGAAAACAGGCATAGAACCGTTGGCATGGGGCTTGCCTGGGCGCCCGGCATGTTCCACTACGTTGCCCGCGCCATCCCTGGCACCCTGCTGTTCCGCACCTGGGCCGAGGCGGCGCGCCTCGACTCGATGCTGCGCCGGGCCTTCCCCGACCTCGTTGCCTACTGCGTCATGCCCGACCACGTGCACCTTGTCTTGCCGCACGGCGAGGCGCTCGCCCAGTTGCGCCGCGTGATGAGTGCCTTTGCCCGGTCGCGACTGGCCCACCGGGGCGGCCAGGGTGCGGCGCTCGCGTGGGAGCGGGCGCCCGCGCCGGAGGCGGTGACGGCGGAGAAGCTGGACCGGGTGATCCGCTACGTGCACTTGAACCCGTGTCGCAAGCACCTGGTGAGCGACCCCCTCGCCTGGCCCTTCTCCTCGCATCGCGACTTCGTGGGGCTTGGTCCCGACGCCGAGCGGTGGCGCCACGCGCGCCCGACCTGGTTCCATGGCTACGTCTCGGGCGACCCTTCGGTGAGTGTCGTCGGCACGCCGATGCCCGAGGTCCGCTACGAGGATTTCGACTTCTTCGCGGTGCGCGACGCGGTCAGCTCGGTGACCCGCACCGTGGTGGGCGCCAAGCTGGCGCCCGAGGCGCGGTCGCTGCTGGCGCGCACGGCGGCGGCCCACGGCCTGCTGGAGCCGCGGAAGCTGGGGGGGCTCGGCCTCGCCAAGGTGCTCGACATCTCGAGATCGAGCGTCTACCGGCTGTGCGACGGCACGCCGAGCCGCGGGCGACCGATGAAGGACCCGTTGCTGTCGGTGGCGGTGCGCGTGGTCGGTGACAGCCGGTGGTGGCCGCTCACCGCGGGCGACGTGGCGCGGCAGCCGGGCTGGGAGCTCTACCGGGGGCGGCGGTGACGCGCGGCGGTGGGGTCATCCCCCCGGATTTCGGACACTGGCCAGGGTCATCGGGGAAAAAATAGGACTGGGCGGCGGGATCGAGGCGGCGGTCAACGAGCGAACCGCCATTTTTCACGGGTGGGTCGTGCCGCAGGTGCCGGATCGGGGCCAGGTGTCTTGTTTTCCGGTGGATGGGTCGGGCTGGTGTCTCGAATTGGGACCGATGACCTCTGTCTACCTGTCGCGACGAGCTAGGTGAACGCCATCCAGGCCCCGATGGCCGCGACAACGGCCCCGGCGGCAACCATCCACCACGGGATGCCCCCCGCGGGCCGGTCGCTGAGGTCGAGCGGGCGGGACTCGCCAGGAGGGAGCTGATCGGCGAGCTCCTCCATCGAGCGTCCCTGCAAGGTCCACTTTCCCGGGCCCTTCTCGTGCATGCGGCTCGGATCGCCGGTGATGCCCACGGCGCCTTCCCAGCGCGCGATCCCGGGGCGCGTCGCGTCGTTGTCGTCGTCCCCGGGGGTGTCGTCCCCGGGCCTCGCGTACCTGTCTCGGTCGCGGGGCTCGGGGGCCGGGGCTCGGTCTCCAGGTCGAGGCTCGGGCTCGGGCTCGGGCTCGGGCTCGGGCTCGGTCACGTTTGTCGTACCCGCCCTCGCATCCATCGCGAGGCGCTCGCGTTCGATGAGGCTGGCCGCCTCGGCGGCGAGGCGGTCCTGGTCGCGAGCCTGCTCCTCGGCGCGAGCCTGCTCCTCGGCGCGAGCCTGCTCCTCGGCGCGAGCCTGCGCCTCGGCGGCGAGCCGCTCCTCCTCCGCCACGCGCCGCGCCTGTTCCTCGGCGGCGAGTCGCTCCTCCTCGCGGCGAGCTTCCTCGGCACGAGCCTGCTCCTCGGCGGCGAGCCGCTCCTCCTCCGCCACGCGCCGCGCCTGTTCCTCGGCACGAGCCTGCTCCTCGGCGCGAGCCCGCTCCTCGGCGCGGGCCTGCTCAGCGCGAGCCTGCTCCTCGGCGCGGGCCTGCTCCTCGGCACGGGCCTGCTCCTCGGCGCGAGCCTGCTCCTCTGCCGCGAGCCGTTCCGCCACGCGCCGCGCCT
>VGRQ01000261.1 GCA_016875315.1 Deltaproteobacteria bacterium
GCCGACGCCGATGTCCCGGGCGATGTCGCGGCCACAGGGATGCCGGCCGAGCCGGCGCCGCTACACGCCGCCCTCGCGCCCAGCGCAACCGCAGCGCCTGGCGAGCGACTCGCCGACGACTTCTGGGTCGCGCCGCTCCTCGGCACCGGCGCGGGCGACTCGGGCGAAGGCAGCGACGGGGAGGACAGCCCGTCCGCCGTTGCCGGCGACGACGTGGCCAAGGTGATCTACAAGCGTGACGGCGCCGCCTGGATCGACCTCGCGGTGGCCGACGAGAGGGCAGAGCGAGGTGACAGCAACCAGGTCAACGTCACGCGCACCGCGCTCGGCACCTGGTTCGTGCCCGTGGACGACCTCGTCCGGGCCACCTGGACCTGGCCCGAGGCGGAGAAGGCCCTCGGCGTCCGCGGCCGCGTGGTGGTGGAATTCACCATCGCCGTGGACGGCCGGGTGAGCGACGTGGCGCTGGTCGACGCCAACGTGCCGCTCTCGATGCAGGAAGCGGCGCTCGCCGCCATCCCGGCGGCGGTGGCGCCGCCGCCCGAGGGCGAGGGACCGCTCCGGGTGCGCTACGTGTTCCGCTATGGGGATTAGAGAAGTACCGTGAGCTCGATGTCACCGCGCCCGCAGCGACGCCACGACTGGCCGGCCCTCGTGGCCGCTCTCGTCGTCACGTTGCTCGTCCACGTGGCGGGCGTCGTCGTCGTGCTGCCGTGGTTCATCGAGTGGGATCTCGCTCAGTTCGAGGCGCCGGTCTCGGTGCGACTGCTCCCGGGAGACGCCTTGCCCGGCGAGGCGCGTCCCGACTCCAGGGTGGATGCCCTTCCGCTGCCCGAGCGCGAGGAGGAGCCAGAGCCCGAGCCCGACGAGCCCGACGAGCCCGACCTGCCCTCGGGGCAGATCGTGGAGACGGCGCCGCCGGAGGAGGAGCAGGTACCCCTCCAGGCCGAGTACCTCGCCGAGCACGACAACGCGGTGCCCGAGGAATCGCGCACGCGGCAATACAAGATCAACCCCGACATCCTCGCGCCCACCTACAGCGAGGACTCGAAGATGCAGGTGGAGGACGTGATCGACGTGGGCGCCAGCGAGGTGTCGAGCGGCGCCCGGGCCGGGGGCATCCTCGCCGATGCCCCCGGGAAGGGCGCCCCGCGTAGCTCGGTACCGTCGCAGTTCTCGCTCACCAACAAGGAGGGGCTCGCCTCGCCCACGAAGGCCTCGTCGTCGCGACAGGACCTCCGGGGCGCGCCCCAGAACGACCGGCTCGACGAGAAGGTGGGGGCCGCGCTGGCACTCAACACGCGCGAGTTCTACGGCGCCGAGTACATGAACCGGATCCGGCGGGCCGTGAACTTCTACTGGAAGCAGAACCTCGACAACCTCTCGCCGTCGGTGCGCCTCGGCAAGCCCCGCTACCAGACGGTGGTGGAGGTCGTCCTCTCGGCCGACGGCGTGCTGGAGAGCATCATCGTCAACCACGAGAGCGGCTCCGAGCCGATCGACGACTGCGTGGTGGAGGCCTTCAAGATCGCCGGTCCCTACCCCAACCCGCCGGAACAACTCATCGGTCGCGACAACCGCGTGCGCCTCCCCGACTTCGACTTCGAGGTGACCGTCGGCCAGGCCCAGATGCGGTACCAGGGCGTCGATCCGCGCGCCGGCGTGCAGTTCCCCGGGATCATGAACGCGCCTCGTTGATGAGGGGGGAGAACCCGCAGGGGCGGGTTCTCCCCCTACCGCCCGCTGCCCTTCGCGCGCCGGCCTGCGGCCTCTGCGCTTCGGCGTTTGCCGTGCATGTAGCACGGCAAACGGCGGGCTCTCCCCCTCTCCCGTTTCACACTGTCGCTCGGCGAAGGTGCCGGAGGTTAAGGAGGGCGAAGGTGCCGGAGGTTAAGGGTTAAGACTTAGGCGAGCTCCCGGAGCGCCGCCCGCCCGGCATCGCTACTGCCCCAGCCGCCGGAGCATGGCGCCCACGCGGCGGAGCTTTGCCTGCTGCTCATCGGCGCCGGGGACGCCGCAGAAGTCCAGCGCCGCGCAGGCCTCGGCTGCTGAACCGCGCGCGATGCTGAAGTGTTGCTTGCTCGCCGCGCCCTCGCGGGAGGCGGCCTCCGCGATGTTGAGGGCGGCGGAGGTGGCCGCGCGCACCGCCTGGTCGTGGAGATCGCCGCTGCGCGGCGGGAACCTGGCCTCGCGGACCCAGAGCGCCACCTCGCGCGCGAGCCGGTAGCAGTCGAGACGTTCGTAGGGGAAATAGTCGGCCAATGGAGTCTCCGGAGGGCCGCTCGGTACGAGCACGCCGCCCTCCCTCACGCCGGCCTTGTCGGCCGGCTCCGGGAGCGGGCGCGTTCGGCTCGGGCCTTGCCGGCCCGGCGCCCCGCGGGGGCGCACGCCTCTCTTGCGTCGCCTACGGCGACCGCTTGCGAGGGGCGGCGCGCGCAGTCCGAGCGGCCCGGAGGAGGCGACCGAGAAGACCATCACAGCGAGCCGGGACCGGTCGCCCTCGTCGTCGTCATCGAGGCCGTCATCGAGGCCGTCATCGAGGTGGTCGCTGTCGATCTCGCTGTCGATGCCGATGCCGATGTCGATGTCGATGTCGATGTCGATGTCGATGTCGACATCGGGAGTGAAGTACACTCGCCAGTCACCCGACCCCGACCTGTCAACACCCTCTCAGACGGGCAACTCCGCGCTGTTCACGGCCAATGACGCGCTGGGCCTCGGGGTCCTCGTCGCGGTCTTGCTGTTCAACGTCGGCAGGTGGGCCCGCCGGCGACGCGCTCGCGCTCGGGAGTTGGAACGAGAGGGGAAAGCCGACGAAGCCAACTCCCTCCTCGAGCTGGTGGAGTCGCGCATCCGCGTGGCCTACGCCATCGTGGGAGTGCTGGTGCTGGTGTCCGCCTTGGCGCTCTAGGGCGAGCACGCCGCCCACCTCGCCCGGCGGCCCGATCGCTGCGAAGGGATTGCCGGCTTCCCGCCCTCGACCCCTGCGCTGACTGGAACGTGTCACGCTCAGTCGGGCACCTCCGTGTAGTCCGCCCATCGGTACATGGACGCGTCGTCGCGACGAACCCAGATCCCCCCGAGAACGCGGTCGCCGACCAGCAGGCTGTCGTCGCTCAGGTAGCGCAGGGCCACTTTGTCGCCCGGCGTGGCGTGCCAGACGTACGCGACCAGTGCGCGCTGGCCCTCGGTCAGCTCGGGAAATCGGAACGTGGAACTATGGAGTTCGAGATCGAGACCCGAGTCGAGCTCGGCGCGGGTGAGCACTACGTCCGGGGCCTCGATCAACTCCAGGTACACGTCCCGTGACGGGTACGGCCCCAGGTAGGCGCCGGGCATGGGACCGAGCGCGTCGACGATCCACCGCAGCGCCCAGTTGTGCACCTCGGCATAGGGGCCAGCGGTGCAACTCGCCAGGTACGGGAGCCGGGTGACCGGGTCGGGATTTGGTACCCGAAGCAACAGGCCGCGAGCGACCAGCGTCGCCCTGCCGGTGGTGTACTGGTCGACCGCGTTGACGACGACCCACCACGGGGACACGCAGAACAGAGCCCAGAGCGTGCACAGCGCGACGAGCGAGGTCACCGGCCATCGCCGATAGGCCGACCAGACGATGCCCCACGCGAGCGCGTTCGCGGTGATGGCGACGGCGATGACGAGCATCGGCCGTTCAGACTACCGCGCGCGCAGTGAGTTCCACCCCGCGACCGCCGGGGCGAAGCCTCCGGCCCAGAGAGGGTGCGTCATGGGAGCGGGCGGTAGGGGGAGATGGCGCCCACGCGCCCTCTCCCCCCCAGGCAATCAGATCGGCGCCCGCGCCGTGTGCGCCTTGTAGACCATCCCGTTGGGATCCATCTCCTCCGTCGGCGGGTAGAACTTTGCCTCGGGACAACTCCACACGTGCACGGTGATGCCCTGCGTAGCTTGCGACGCCTTCTTGCGCTGGATCAGGTACTGCCGGAGCAGTTCGCCGGTGTCGGGCGGCGGATCGTTCACCGAGGCCGCCGCGGGGTAGTAGAGCGGCTTGAACAGCACGCCGCCGCCGTCCATGTTGAGGAAGCTGGTGATCTGCGTGCTCTCGCCGTAGGGCAGGTAGCGCAGCTCGTAGGTGGTCTGCCCGATGCTGTTGACGCCGGTGGCGTAGGCCTTGCCGAGCCCCACGCTGTTCGGGCAGGCCGTCGTCTCGAAGAAGAGGCCGTGGCACACGAAGTCCGGCGGCGTGGCCGAGTCTTTCTCCGGCGGCTTCCCCTCGAAGACAAACCAGATGCTCGCGGCGTCGCGCGTGGGGCAGCTCGGCATCCAGGAGCTGGTCGCTGCGAGGGCGAGGGAGGCATACAGGAGCATGGCGCCACAGTAACCAGCGAGACAGGGCGGCATTCCCTCCGTTGTGCTACTGTTGACCCGTAAAGGGCGTCCCGTGGCCAAGCCGAAGAAAAAGCCCAGCACCGAGATGAAGCCAGTGCGCAAGGCGAGGGCGGCGAGTACCGCCGGCGGCTGGCGCGGCTGGCTCCGGGCCATCGGCCGGAGCGCGGTGATCGGCACGATCCTCGCCGGCGGCATCGTCGGCTACGTGGAGTGGCGCTGGGCCACGCGGGCGGTGGACAAGGGGCTGGAGGGCCCCGTCTGGACCGTCCCCGGGCGGGTGACGAGCGCGCCGCTCGAGTGGTGGCCGGGTCTCGTGGCCACGCCCGAGGAGCTCGCCCGCGACCTGTCGGCCGCCGGCTACGCGCGGGTCGCCAGTGCGGTCCAGCCCGGCGATTTCCAGGTGGGCGCCGAGGCCTTGCACGTGGTGCTCAAGCCGGAGGCCGGGGCGGGCTACGAGGTGAAGGCCGGCGAGGTGCTGGTCACCTTCCGGGGCGGGCGAATCAAGAGCATCAGCCCGGCCGGGAAGCTGGTGTTGCCGCCCGCCACGCTGGCGCTGGTGCGAGGTCGCGACAACGAGAACCGCTCGCCGGTGCCGCTGGAGCGAATCCCGGAGACGATGGTCAACGCGGTGCTGGCGATCGAGGACGCGCGCTTCTACGAGCACGAGGGCATCGACCCCCTCGGCATCGCCCGCGCCCTGTTCCGCAACGCCGTCGACGGGGCCTGGACCCAGGGCGGCAGCACCCTCACCCAGCAACTGGTGAAGAACGTCTTCCTCAGCCACGAGCGCACCGCGGAGCGGAAGTGGAAGGAAGCGCTCATCACGCTGGCTGTCGAAAGCCGTCTCGACAAGGACGACATCCTCGAGCTCTACCTCAACGAGATCTACCTCGGGCAGTCAGGTGGCTCCTCGGTGTGCGGCGTCGACGCCGCGGCCCGCGCCTACTTCGGAAAGCCGGTCGAACGCGTCACGTTGGCCGAGGCCGCCACCATCGCCGGGATGATCGCCTCGCCAAACCCCTACCACCCGGTGCGGCACCCCGAGGCAGCGCAGGCGCGTCGTGACCGCGTGATCGACCGGATGCTCGAGGTCGGCTTCGTCGAGGCGCCTGCCGCGAAGGCCGCGCGCGAGGCGGCCCTGGTGACGCACCCGGCGCCATCGAGCCGCGTGTCGCCCTGGGCAGTGGATCTCGCCATCGAGGAGGCGGAGGCGGGCGACCAGGGGCGCGTGGCGCGCGACGCGCTGGCGGTCCAGACCACCATCCAGCCGCACTTGCAGCGCCTCGCCGAGCGGGCGGTGAGCGAAGGCGCCGCCGAGCTGGTGGCCGCGCACCCGGAGCTGGCTAAGGTGCAGGTGGCGATGGCGGTGGTGCGGGCGCGCGATGGCGCGGTGGTGGCGATGGTGGGGGGCCGCGACTACGGCACCAGCGCCTTCAACCGGGTGGTGAACAGCCCGCGCCCCATCGGATCCACCGTGAAGCCGCTCACCGCGCTCGCGGCCTTCGAGGCCGACGCGGCGCTGTCCCCGGCCACCGTGCTGGAGGATGCGCCCATCGAGCGCGTCGTCGACGGCAAGACCTGGGCCCCGGCCAACTACGACGGGCAATTCGCCGGTCCCGTGGCGCTGCGCGATGTCATCGCCAAGTCGCGCAATGTCCCCGCCGTGCTCCTCGCGGAGCGCGTGGGCCTCGACGCCCTCCGCTCGCGCCTGCGGAGCATCGGCCTCGACGGCGCCACCGCCTACCCGTCGGCCTCGCTGGGGGGCTTCTCGGCCACGCCCGGCGAGCTCGCCGCCGCCTACACCGTCTTCGCAGCCGACGGCGCCTTCCACGAGCCCTTCCTCGTGCGTGCGGTGCGCGACGACAAGGCGACGCTCACCGAGACCGTTCCGCAGAAGGCCACCGTGCGCTTCTCGCCCCGGGCCACCTTCCTCGCGCGCGACACGATGCGCTCGGTGCTGGCCGAGGGCACCGGCAAGGCGGCCAGCAAGTACGGGGTGGGGCAGGGCGCGGCCGGCAAGACGGGCACCACCGACGACTACGCCGACGCCTGGTTCGCCGGCGTTTCCGGGCCGCACGCGGTGGTGGTGTGGGTGGGCTTCGACCAGCCCCGCCCGATGAAGCTCACCGGCGGCGTGGCCGCCCTGCCCACCTGGGCGCGCTTCGTCGACGCGGTGGGCCTCGACGACACCGTGGCCAGCGCGCCGGAAGGGCTGGAGCAGGTCGAGGTGTGTGTCGCGACCGGGGCGCCGCCGTGCGCGGACTGCGCCACCACGCGGAGCGAGTGGTTCACCGTGGGCACGGTGCCCGAGGCGCAGTGCTCGCCCATCGAGGCGGCGGCGGAGGCGGTGAAGACGGGCTGGGAGAAGCTCGGCCAGATGCTCGGCCTCGTGCGGTAGTCAGCGCCCGAGCGCGCCGCTCATCCGGTCGCTGTTGTCGAGCAGCCCGCGCTGGCCGAAACACACCCACTGGCCGTCGGGCAACGAGCGCAGCACGCGCCGCTCCGCGCCATTCATCTCCCGCTCCACGAGCGCGGCGGAGCGCCCCGGCCCGAGCACCAGCCCGTTCTCGGCGTCGACCTCGGCGTGGCGGTGCAGGCCGGTGAGCTCGCTCACGACGCTCTGGGCGCGGATGTCGACGAACATGATGGTCGACGAGGCGCCGTCGGGGATGCGGATGGCGGCGTACTGCCCGCCGGTGATGCCCCAGATGCGATCGGGCTCGGCGCCAAACTGCAGGACGTCGCGAGCCGACGTGGGTT
>VGRQ01000262.1 GCA_016875315.1 Deltaproteobacteria bacterium
GCCGGCCTCGTCATCGTCATCGCGCTCGCCGTGGTGGTGCTGGTGGGCGGAGGCGCGGCCATCTGGTGGTTCGCGTCGCGCCCGGACGAGGCGCCACCGGCGGTCGAGGCTCCTCCCGCCGGCGACGCGACCGGCCCCGCCGAGGATCCCCCGCCCGCAGCCGCGGCCGCCGCGCCCATCAGCGTGAAGGTGGCCGGCGAGCCCGCCCAGTGGATCAAGCTCCAGTCCGGCGGCGCGACGGCGGCCGAGTCGCGCGGCGACCTCGACGCCACGCTGGCCCCCGGGAACTACACGCTCGCCATCAAGATCGTGGGTCGTCCCGCCGTCAAGGCCGACGTCGAGGTGGGCGACGAGGGGCTCGCCCTCGAGTGCGCCTCCGACGCGCGCCAGAACGTGAAGTGCCAGGGCGGCAAGCGATCGCTCACCCTGAAGCCTTGACGCACGGGCGCGCGGGCTTCGTCGTATAGTCCACGCCGCCATGCGTTCGCTCTTGCTCCTCCTCGCAACCGCCTGCTCCGCCACCTTCGACGGCAGCGACGACGACCTCGGCGCCGACTCGGGTTCCAGCAGCGGCACCGACACCAGTGACGACACCGGCGCGGCCGAGTCCACCTCGACCGTCGCCGGGTGGGTCATCGATGCCCACGGGCTCGCCCTCGCCGGCGCGCGCGTACACAACGGCGCCACCTACGTGGAGGCCGACGACGAGGGCCGCTTCGAGATCTCCTTGCCCGCCGAGGGGGGCACGCTCTCCGCCTACGCCACCACCGGCGGGGGGGCCTCGTGTGCGCGTACCTGGGGCAGCGCCCGTCGCGCGATCCTCGGGGCCTACGCCGCCGGGCTGCCCGAGGCGGTGGACATCGAGGCGGGCGCGACGCTCACCCGCGGCAAGGCCCAGCTCGCCATCCCCGCGCTGGCGCTCGGGACGGTGGGCATGGCGCGCGCGCGCTTCGACGTGCTGGACATCGAGAACCTCGGCATGAGCGCCGCGCCGGCGGGGGTGCTCGGCGCCGACGGGTCGGTGACCGCGGTCTACGCCGCCGCCGACATCGCCTTCGAGGGCGTCGATGGCGAGCTGGCGCCCTCGGTGGCGGTGGCAGTGAAGTTGCCGCTGGCGGTGGACAACCCCGGCGGTGCCGCCACGGTCTTCGCCGCGGAGGATTGCGGCTGGACCGCCGTGGGCACCGCCAGCATCAGCGCCAGCGGCACCGACAGCATCGCCAGCTTCGAGGTGACCGCGGGCGGGAGCTACGCCGTGGGCGTGCAGGACAGCGGGGGGTGCGTCACGGGGCAAGTGGTCGACGGCGACGGAGCCCCCGTCGAGGGCGCCACGGTCCGCGCCTACCTCCGGCCCGTGTCGCAAGGCATCGGCACGTGGATCAGCGACAGCGAGAGCGCCGCCGATGGTCGCTTCTACCTTCCCGCGTCGAGCCTCGGCGTCGAGATCCTCGCCGAGGCCTCCGACGGCACCGCGCTGCGCATGGGCACCGCCAGCGGCTACGGCAGCGGCGACGGCCGCTACCTCGAGGAGTGCAACGACATCGGCAACGTCGCGCTCGCCTCGGCCGGCTGCGTGATGGGGAATCTCTACGCGCTCGACGGCAGCCGACCCGGCCCCACGCCCTTCCGCTACGAAATTGGCGACCCGATCTGGAGCGACGCCGACGCAGAGATCCTCTTCTGGGCGCCGCCCGGGGTCGACCTCGACCTCTACGGCCCCGGCGGCACCGTCAAGCCCTTCTCGGCCACCTCCGGCAGCACCCCCGAGGCCGACAACTGCGCGCGCCTGGGCAACCTGCAACTGGCGACGCAGTGCGTCATGGCGGAGGTGACCGACGCCGCCGGGGCCAGCGTCCCCAGCGCGGAGATCGCGGGCGGCAGCTACGAGGTCGTCACCGGGCCCGACGGCATGGTGTGCGTCGACAGCCCCGAGGGCGAGCTTTCGCTCGTCGCGACGGTGATGCGCGGCGCGCAGGCGGTCAGCGCGACCGGAAGCGTCGACGTCGAGGCGCAGGGCGGCACCTGCTACGGCGGCGCGTGCCTCGAGGGGCCGAGCCTGCAGGTGGGCGGGACCGGCTGCGTGGTGGGCGTGGTCTACGACGAGAACGGCGACCCCGCCCAGGGCGTGCGCGTCGTGAGCTCGATCTGGGAGAGCACCACCACCGACGGCGACGGGAGCTTCGCCCTGGCCACCGGCGGCGAGGGCAGCGCCGCCGCCTGGGCCGACGGCTACCCCATGCAGTCCTTCGACGACCCGGGCGGCGACGGGACCTGCGCCGAGGTGACCCTCTTCATGGACGCCGGCAGCCCGCCCGACGTCATCATCGGCGACGACGAGACGCTCTGGTACCTCTCCGGCGACGGCGACACCGACACCCTCCTCGAGGTCGACGACGGCTGGCAGTCCGACCTCACGACGATGGACGTCTCGCCGGAGGCCGAGATCCAGGTGTCGATCCACTATGGCACCCTGAGCTTCATCTCCGACCTCTACGGCGACGACTTCGACAGCTTCGTGTCGGGCCTCTGGTCGAGCGCGCGCGTCTCGCCCGACGGCAGCATGGTGGCCCTCCAGGGCTACGGCGCCGCCAACCCCTACATCTCGCTGTACGACGTCAATGGCGACGAGATCCGCGACCTCTCCACCAGCGCGGGCACCGATCCCGATGGGCTGTCGTGGAGCGCCGACTCCCTGTGGGTGGCCTCGACCCGCAAGGACAACGCCATCGAGGTGAGCCCGGCCTCCGGTGCCCGCGCCGCCACGACCATCGCCGACGTGGACTGCGCCCACCCGGTCTTCTGGGACAGCGACACCGTCGCGGTGAGCTGCGACGGCGCGATTCGGCTCGCCGCGATCGACGGCTCGGGGCTGCTCGACTGGTACGACCTCGCCGGGGTCGACGACCGGGCGTGGGCCGTCACCGGGAGCGACCGGGTGGTGTACAGCTCCGGCGACGAGCTCCACGTGGCCTACATCGACGGCACCGACGACGCGACCCTGCACCTCGGCAACCCGGGGACGACCTACCGCAGCGTTCGTGTCGACGGCGACGGGCGCTGGATCGTGGCCATCGTCGACGACCCGGTGGAGGGCACCGACGTGGTGGCCTTCGTCGACCAGCCGCCCTACGTGGCGTACTGGCTCACGGACACGCCGAACACGGTGGAGCTGGCTGTAGACTTCGCGGAGTGATCAGGTGCCCCACTTGATCATGTGCAGGTCGTCCCAGAGCGACAGCTCCTCGGCGTCGGCCTCGGCGAGGAAGGTCACCTTCACGTAGGGGAAGTGTTCCTCGTCGCAGAGCATGGGCGCGGTGGTCTCGGGGAGGGCGGCCAGGACTTCGCGGAAGGCGGGGTCGTCGGGGTAGCAGTAGATCATGCCGAGCTCGTCGAGCACCAGCTGCTCGCCGAGGTCGCCGCGCAGCCACACCTGGTGACGACCATCCTCGTGGATCAGCGTGGGACGAGCCCTCAGCGCCGACAGGACTCGCGACGCTTCGAGGTGCATCGCCACCCGGCGCTCGGGCCTGGGCAGCTGGCCCGTCTTGCGGTCGGTGAGCCGCACGTAGAGCAGCCCGAGCTTGCCGCTGAGCGCGCGCGCCAGCGCCTCGAAGAGCGCGGGGCGCTCCTCGGCGGGGACCGACACCGCGAGCTGGGTCTTGCCGTCGGGGAAGGTGGTGAGACGCCAGCCGCGCGGCAAGGGACGGGGGTCGGGATCGCCACTCGCGGTGACCACCTGGGCTTTATTGCGCATGAGGCGCGCGGCTATCCTTGACGGCGACGCGCGGCGGGGGCAAATCCGCGGCGTGATCCCGAGCCACTACCAGGTCCGCCACCTGCGCATCGAGCCGAACCTCGTGCTCGCGCCGATGGAGGGCGTCACCGACCTGACCTTCCGCCGGCTGGTGCGGAGCATCGGCGGCGTGGGCCTCACCGTCACCGAGTTCGTGGCGAGCGAGGCGCTGCGCCGGCGGGTGGAGAAGGCGGAGCTGATGGCCCGCTTCGATGCCGACGAGCACCCGGTGGCGGTGCAGATCTACGGCCGCGTCCCCGAGGCGATGGCCGAGGCGGCCCGGGTGATCGAGGCGGCCGGCGCCGACATCGTCGACCTGAACTTCGGCTGTCCCTCGAAGAAGGTGTGCGCGCACTCCGGGGGTAGCTCGCTCCTCCGCGAGCCCGACCTCGCCCGGCAGATCGTGCGCTCCGTGCGCGCTGCGATCACGATTCCGCTCACCGTCAAGATGCGATCCGGATTCGACGCCGGGCATCGCAACGCGCCCGACATCGCCGCCATGTGCGAGGCCGAGGGCGTCGAGGCGATCACCATCCACTGGCGCACCCGCGCCGACCTCTACGCGGGCACGCGCGCCGTCGACAAGATCGCCGAGGCCAAGCGTCGCGTGCGCATCCCGGTGGTGGGCAACGGCGACGTGGTCGACGCGGCCTCGGCGCGGGCGATGTTCCACGACACCGGCGTGGACGGGGTGATGATCGGCCGCGGCGCCATCAAGAACCCCTGGGTGTTCCAGCAGGTGCGCGCCGACCTGCACGGCCTGCCCCCGGTGACGGTCGACGCGCGAGAGAAGCGCCGCGTGCTCCTCGCCTACTTCGAGGCGATCCGCGGCGAGTTCCGCAACGACCGCGGCACGCTCGGCCGGATGAAGAAGATCGCGAACTACTTCACCCACGGGCTGCCCTACGGCTCCGACCTGCGCGTGGCCTTCCTTCACAGCCAGAGCATCGACGAGGCCGTCGGCCACACCGAGCGCTTCTTCGACGCGCTCGCCGCCCGCGAGGAGGCGCGGCTGGTCGGTTAGCTGCCCGCCCGCGGAGTCGTCATGGCCGTCGAAGTACGCCCCATCAGCCTCCCCCGCGACGCCGGGGCCTTCATCGACGCCTGGTGGACCATCTACAAGGACGACCCGCACTGGGTGCCGCCCCTGCGTTTCGAGCGCAAGGAGTTCCTCGATCCCGCCAAGAACCCGTACTTCGGGCTCGCGGAGCTCCAGTGTTTCATCGCCTACAAGGATGGCGAGGCGGTGGGCACGGTGTCGGCGCAGCTCGACCGCGGCTACCAGGAAGCCAACCCCGGCGTCGGCTTCTTCGGCTTCCTCGAGTTCATCGACGACCGCGAGGTGTCGAAGGCGCTCATCGACGCCGCCCTCGCGTGGCTGAGCGGCCGGGGCATGAAGCGCGCGCTCGGCCCGTTCAACTTCAACACCAACCACGAGTGCTCGCTCCTGGTCGATGGCTTCGACAGCGACCCGCTGGTGATGATGGTGTGGAACCCGGCGTACTACATGGCGCACTACGAGGCGGCGGGGCTCGGGAAGGAGAAAGACCTCTACGCCTACTGGCTGGCGAACGACGGCCCCATCCCCGAGAAGATCGCGGCCGTTTCCGAGCGTTTTCTCCGACGCCACCCCGAGGTGACGATCCGCCGCGTGGACACGAAGAAGTTCGACGAGGAAGTGGCGCTCTGCAAGCAGATCTACAACGACGCGTGGGCCGACAACTGGGGCTTCGTGCGCCTCACCGACAGGGAGTTCGACAAGGTGGCGGCGGGGCTGAAGCCGATGGTCGACGGGCGCTACTGCTACCTCGCCTTCGTCAACGGCGAGCCCGCCGCCTTCTCGCTCACCCTGCCCGACTACAACCAGGTGGTGAAGCCGATGAACGGCTCCATCTTCCCCCTCGGGTGGTGGCACTGGCTCACGCGACCCGCGAAAATCAACCAAATCCGAGTGTTTACCCTCGGCGTGCGCCAGAAGTACCAGAACCTGCCGCTGGGAGCGCCGCTCTACAAGCGCACCTGGGACGCCGGACGCGAGGCGGGCATCAAGGGCGCCGAGTGCTCCTGGGTGCTGGAAGACAACCACAAGATGCGCTCGGCCATCGAGAAGTTGGGCGGGCGGATCTACAAGACCTACCGCATCTACGGCGCCGAGCTGAACGAGTCGGCGTAGTCGCGCATCGCGGTGCGCACCACCTCGTGGGCCCGCTCGGCGCCGTACTCGGCGTCGATGCGAACGGGGTTCCTGCCCGGCTCGAGCTTGTAGGTCTCGAAGTAGTGGCGCAGCCGCGACATGAGCGCGGGGGGCAGGGCCGTCACCTCGCCGAACACCGGGTCGCCGACGAGCACCGCCACGATCTTGTCGTCCGCCTCGCCCTTGTCCACCATGAGGAAGCCGCCGATGACGCGGGCGCGCAGGATGATGTCGGCCCGGTCGATGGGTCGCTCGGACACGACGCAGATGTCGAGCGGGTCGCCGTCGCCGCGCTCGGTCCCCGCGAGCGCCGCGATCTTGGCGCCGCAGTAGGTCTGGGGGACGAAGCCGTAGAGGGTGGGCGGCAGCGCCGAGAATCGCTGGGGACGGTCGACCATCAGGAATCCAGAGTGCTTGTCGACCTCGTACTTCACGGGAGAAAAGGGCGTGATCTCGATGTAGGCGGTGACAATCACCGGCGCGCGGTCGCCGGGGGAGAGGCCATGCCAGGGGTGGGGGCGAAAGGCGGAGTGCGACATGCGGCGGAGTTAGCCCGGGGACATGCCACCGCGCGCCACGCATCGCCTTCGCGTCGTCATCGTCCCGGGGCACGAGGGGGGAGTCTCGGCCCGCGAAGCACTCGACGGTCTCGATCCTGTCGAGCTATGCGGAGAGGTGGAGCAGGTGCGCGTTCACGACGGCGACCGCGAGTTCTTCCTCGCCAACGAGCAGGGCGGCTTCCACGTGTGTTGCCCGGTGACGGGCGAGGCGGCGGCGAGGCCCTTCGCCCGGGCGGTGCAGGCCTGGCGCGAGGGCGGTCCGCGCGAGCTGAGCTGCCGATGCGGCGATCGCCACGACCTCGCGGCGATGGACATCCGGCCGGGCGCCGCCTTCGCGGCACGCTGGATCGAGCTGTGCGAGCCCGCCGAGCTGGAGCCCCGCCGCGGCACCTTGCTCGACCGGCGCTGGCCCGGATGGACCTCGATCGTGGTGCGCGGGTGAGCGACACCGAGGCCCTCCTCGACGCCCTCGATCGCGTGCGCGACGCGCGCGGCAGCATCGAGCTGTTCGACGCGCTCGCCGCCGACGACGCCGCCGCCGTCGCGACCGCCCTCGC
>VGRQ01000263.1 GCA_016875315.1 Deltaproteobacteria bacterium
AGGGGGTGACGGGCTCAAGGGCCGGCGCGGCGGCAGCCGGGCGAACTCGGCTTCGACTACGCACCAGGTTCCTCTCGGTGGTGTCGGGCAGGCAGGTTCATGAAGGCCCATCCGCCGTGCGGATGAAACGATGCTTGCCGTCGGATGGCGTCCCCCAGGCTGCAGTTGGAGCAGCGACAGGTCACTCGACGACCACCAACGTGCCGCGCCACTCGCCCTCGCATTCCGGCGATACCAGTTCGAGCTCAGCAGCCGCGAGCGTCCCTGATAGGCGCACAGTCCAAGTGGACCCCGACCCCGGCCCGTCGGCACATGCGGCACCGAGCCACTCGGAGGACAGCGTGGCCTCCCCCTCCGGCCAAGGGACGAAGTGGATGGCCTCGGTCTCGCTCGCGAAGAAGTCGATCACTCCCCGGAGGTCACTCCTGGCCCCGCCGCCGCCCACGTCGAGGCCAAACCGCACGGGGATGTGTAGCGCGCGACCCTCCGCGTAGCAGTCGGGTCCGAGGTACTCGGCCACGGATGGCTCGCCGTGGCCGCTGTGCACCCGCAGCTCCAATTCATCTGTCCTCTTGGCCGGACTAGCGGCCCATGCCACCGTGTTGGGGTGATACGCGAGCAGCACGTGCCACGCATCCGCGACTGGCACCGGCGGTTCCGTCTCGCTGACGGTGACCTCGGTGATCCTGCAGTTGGAGACGGGGTCCCCCGAAGACCAGTGCGGGGAGCAACCGACACCGACGGCCACGACGGCCGCCACCGGGCCCCAGCTCCGACTAGTGGTTCCATTCGGAATTGTGGCGTTGTTCTCTTGACACATCAAGGCTTGGATGTGATCGGGGTACGATCCCGGTGGTCCCGCGCCGCGCCCCTCGACTCGCCCCCCGCCGTCGTTCCGCGCACCGGCCTTCCCCACCAGCCCCTCCCACGGCGTGGGCCTGCCGTTTCCCTGGGGTCGCATCCACGCCTCGCGGACCTACGCCCACCGCACCGCGACCGCAGTCGACACCGTGGCCTGTCCCGGCGCGGCGCCCGCCGTGCTCTGGCAGAAGGCCACCCCGAACTGCACGAACATGTCCGACCCCGCCGTCACCGTCAGCTCGCCCGTCGTCGTCTCGCCGTTGGCCGTCCGGTAGCTGGCCCCCTCCAGCTTCGACCAGGACGACGGCGACTGGATGCTCGTGGCCGCCGCCCGCACGGCGAGCTGGCACTGGAAGTTGCCCGAGATCCCCGCGATCACGAACGCCGCGTTGACCTTGCTCACGTCGATCGCCGGCTTCACGTTGAAGGTCGGCGCCGTGCCGGTGAGCTGCACCGACTTGCGCTTGATCACCATCTTCACGTCGGTCAGCCCCGTCGCGGGCATCCAGTCCGTCACCGGCTCGAACTGCTCGGCGGTGACGGTCGTGCGCACGCGGCGCGTGGTCGGCTGGCCCGTCTTTCCACAACCCATCGGGATCCTCGGGAACGCCATCATCCTACGGCGCGCGCGCGCTGCAAGCGCGAGGCCAGGGCACGGGGGCGGTCGCGACAAATCGTGACTGGCCGGGGCGGCCACTGAGGTCCCGGATACGCTCCCCCCCGATGGAGACCTCGCACCGCACCAAGGGCATCCTCAGGCTCACCATGGCCTGCAACGAGCGCTGCCCCTTCTGCAACGTGCCGGTGGAAGACTACGCCGAGCCCACGCCCCAGGAAGAAGCCACGATGCGCGAGCTCGACGCCTTCGTGGAGGCCGGCGAGCAGACCCTCACCATCTCAGGCGGCGAGCCCACGCTGTTGCGCAAGCGCTTGCTGCGCGTGGTGCGGGCGGCCCGCGAGCGGGGCATCCCCAACGTGGAGATCCAGACCAACGCGGTGCTGGTGGACGATGCCTACGCCCGGGAGCTGCGCGAGGCAGGCGTCACCTCGGCCTTCGTGTCGCTGTTGTCGCACGTTGCGGCCCACCACGACGTCCTCGCCGGGCTCGACGGCGCCTTCGACAAGTGCCTGCAGGGCATCGACGCCCTGTTCGACGCCGGCATCGAGGTGACGCTCAATCTGGTGGTGGCGCGCCGCACCCAGCTGTTGCTCGCCGGCTACGTGCGCTTCGTGGCCCGGCGGCTGCCCCGGGTGCAGAGCATCAGCCTCTCCGCCGTGCAGCCCCACGGCAGGGCCGCGCGCGACGCCGAGCTGCTCCCCGACTACGACCTGCTCGGGCCGAGGGTGCGCGAGGCGCTCGACGTGGCCGACGCCCACGGCCTCCGCGTGCTCAACCCCTACTGCGGGCTCCCCGCCTGCGTGGGCTGGGACGATCACCTCGCCTGGTCGGTGGAGGCCATCGAGGCCCGGCAGGGTGGCTGGCGATCGACCCCTGGCATCGAGAACACCGGCGACAAGATCCACGGCCCGCCGTGCAAGCGCTGCACCTTCCGTCCGGTCTGCGGCGGCGCGTGGCGTGCCTACTGGGAAGAGCGAGGCGGCGCGGGGATCCAGACCCCCTCGATGCTGGTAGAGCCGTGGGAGGGGAGCGGACCGGACCAGTCGGTGGCACGCCGCCTCGGCCCGCACAACGAGCCGGTGACGGGCACCACCCCCACGGTCTGGTTCTGGACCGACCGGCTCCAGCCCGGCGACGAGGCGCTGCCCTTCACCCACCTCGCGCTGGAGCTCAACGCCGCGCGCATCGCCGTCGACCAGCTCCGGCTGCTGCGCCACCTGAGCGGACGCCCCGTCCACGTGGGCCTGCGCGTGGGCGGCGACCCGCTCGACCTCGGCGCCATCCTCCACGTGCTCGCCGGGCTCGGCGTGGCCACGGTGGCGCTCATCGGGCCGCCCCAGTGGGCGCCGATGGAGATCGCGCTCCGGAGCGCGTTCCCACGACTGGACGTGCGGCGGGTGGACCCTCCCGCGCGGGGGTGAGCGCGCGCCCGGCAGTCGCGAGCCCCTCGGCCGGCCGGCTATGCCCCTCCGGATGCGAAACTTGGGAGGCTATGCCCCCCAGGATGCGAAAATCGGGGCCCGTCTGTGCGCCGCCGGTGATGACCAGGACGCGGCCCCACGATATTCTCAGCGTTCGACCGTTGACCCCGGACTGCCAGGCCGCCCGAACCGGCGACGGCGTCGCATTCGCGGGGGGATAGTTCCAGCGGTGTCGCATCCAGAGGGGGATAGTTCCCGGCGGGGCCCTGCCCCCGTGCCCGGGGCCGCAGGTCTCGGCAGTCGGTGCGCCTCCGTGGACGCCGCGCGAGGCTAGAACCCCGCGTTCAGCCGTACGAACACCCCGTGCGCGGGGTCGTCCGGCAGCGCCTCGGTGGTCTTGCGCTCGTAGAAGCCACCGAGCGACACCTTGTCGGTGAAGTCGTGCGCTACGCCCCCGCTGATCGCGTCGTTGGCGTCGTTGTCGGTGGCGCCGTCCGGATCGAAGTGATCGTAGCGGAACAACAAGTAGCCATACTTCGGCATGCCTGGCATGAGCGTGGCCGAGTAACCACTGCCCGAGATGTCGCCCTGGCCGCGGCCCACGTACTCCCCCATCGCCGTGAGGTAGGGCATGCGGTAGCCCAGCGCCCCCACGTAGGTGAGGATCGCGTCGGTGTCGGGACCCTGGCCGTTGTAGTTCACGAACGCGGTGATGGGCAACTTCGACTTGTCCTTCTTCGCCAGCGGATCGACCGACACGCGCGCCTGGATCGACTTGCCGCTGTTGGTTTCCGGCTTGTCGTAGCCCTCGCCGTTCATCACGGCCGCGCCCCAGGTGACCACGCCGCCGGCGTGCTCGCCCGCGACATTGACGCCGAGGTCGGCGCTGCTGAGCAGCTTCTGGCTGTCGGTGAACACCTTGCCGATCCAGCGCGTGCCGAGGAACTTCTCCTGGTAGGGCACCCACGGCGTGTCGATCATGCCCGCGCGCACGCTCATGCCGGGCGCCCAGTCCTTCCACTCGAGGTAGGCGTGCTTGAGAAAGGGCCGGTACCGGGTGTCGATGGTGTACTCGGTGCCGGTGCTGTCGACCAGGGCGTCGAAGCGGCCCACGTCGAGGGTCACGCGGGCGGCGAGGCGCTTGGTCATCTTCGCCCGGGCGAAGAAGTAGGCGCGGTCGATGGCGAACTCGTTGTAGCCGTCGCTGCCCTCGGTGAGATCGTAGCCATAGTGGGTGTAGATCGTGGCGCCGACCTCCACCTCGGGTTTCGGCTTGTCGTCGGCGAGCGCCAGGTGGGCGAACAAGGAAACGAGCACGTGTCACCTCTCGGGCCGCCACTGTATTGCTGGTCGCGTGACGGCGAGGTGTCGCGCTCGCTACTTCGTGGACACGTCCTTTCCGCTCGCCGCCCACTCCCAGAAACTCCCGTCGTAATTGCGCACGGCCGTGTAGCCGTCGTCGGTGAGCATCAACGCCACCATCGCCGCGCGCACGCCGCCGGTGCAGTAGATGGTGATGGGCGTTTCCGGGTCGGGTGCGATGGGCGTCTGGGGTCCGCGCACGATGGCCACGCCGAGGAAAGTCTTCCACGGCCGGTTGAGCGCACCCGGGATGTGCCCGCCGCGGGCCTCCCCGTACTTCCGCGCCCCGGCGAACTCCTCTGGCTCGCGCACGTCGAGCAAGATGCCACCGGTGTCGTAGAGGTTGTCACTCGTGGCGCGCATGGCCTCGTTGGGCTCCGGCTGGAGTTGCCCGAGCGGCGCCGTGGCCGGCATCAACTCCCGCGCGCCCGTCCACTTCTGCATGCCGCCGCGCAACACGTACACCTCGTCGTGACCCAGGTAGGCCAGGTCCCACCAGACGCGCCCCTCCTCGCCCCAGCCCTGCTCCCACGCGCCCACCACCAGCACCGGCCGCGACACGTCGACGCCATTCTCCGCGTAGAACTGGGCCACGCGCGCCGGGTCGCCCAGCTTGCCGCTGAACAGCCCGCCGGTGGTAGCGTCTTTCCAGTTCACGCGCGGGGCCCCGGGAATGTGGCCCTCGGTCATGTAGGCGAAGGCGCCGCGGGTATCGAGCACGCGCGCGCCGTCGGCCACTAGGCGCGCCGCCTCGGAGGGGCTCACCAGCGGCCCGGCGGTGGCGAGGGCGAAGAGGATCAGCATGGGCTCAGGATAGCTTGCCGCCGTGATCGTCACCGCCCTCGACCGTCCCGTGCTGGCCCGCATCGAGGCGGCGGCGCGGGCGGGCGAGCCGATGCGGCTGTCGATGCCGATGGAGGTCGTGTCGCGAGCAACGCGCGCACTGGGACTGCGAGTCGACGAGCTGGTCCCCTACTTCCACGCCGTCGACGACCCGGCGCTCCGGCCCTTTCTCGCCCCCGAGGCCCGCGGGAGCGGCGTGGCGGTGAGCGTGGTCATTCCCACTCACCGGCAGCGCCCGCTCGGCCTCGACGCCTTCGGACTGCAAGACGTGGAGACCGAGGTGATCGTGCTCGCCAACGGCGACTACGACGAGGGCGTGCGCGTGCCCTGGGAGGGACACGGGCCCACGCGAAACCGCAGCGTGGCGCTGGCGCGCTTTCCCTACGTGTGTTTCAGCGTAGACGACGCGCTGCCCCTGGGCGCCGGCTTCTTGCGGGCGATGGTGGAGGCGCTCGAGGAGAGCGGCGCCGACGCGGTGAGCGCCCGGCAAGTGCCCTGGCCCACCGCCGACACCGTCACCCGCCTGCGCCTGAGGGCGTGGACCCCGGCCGCCGGGCGCACCGGCCCGCTCGACAACGTCTGCGCCCTCTACCGTCGCGAGGCACTGGTGCGCGATCCCTTCGACGCCGTGCCCATCGCCGAGGACTGGCTCTGGGGGCGCCGGCATCGCGTGGGCTACGCGGCCGGCGCGCCGGTTGCGCACAGCCACCCGCGCCGCTTCCGGGACACCTTCGCGCGCACCCGCGACATCCACCGCGAGCGTATCCGTGCCGGGGAGGCACCGCGTGTACCCGACGCCGGCTCGCTCCTCCGCGCACTGCCTTCTACCCTTGGTCGCGACATGCCAGGCGCTCTCGGCGAACTACTCGGCCAGTGGGCCGCCGGCAGATAGAGCGGGCGAATGCTCATCGCCGCCCGCATTGCCGTGGGGATCGTGGCCCTGCTCCACGTGCAGTTCCTCGTGCTGGAGATGTTCCTCTGGCAAACGCCCACCGGGTTGAAGGTCTTCCGCCAGTCGGCGGAGAACGCGGCGATCACCGCGGTGCTCGCCAAGAACCAGGGGCTGTACAACGGCTTCCTCGCCGCGGGCCTCGCCTGGGGCATCCTCCTCTCCGTGCAGGGCGCGGCCCACGCCCGCGACGTGATCTGTTTCTTCCTCGGCTGCGTGATCGTGGCCGGCCTCTACGGCGCGGCCACCGCCGCGAGGAACATCCTGTTCATCCAGGCGGTCCCGGCGATCGTCGCCCTGGCGCTCGTGCTGGCGGCGTAGCCGCGCGGCTACCCCAGGATCGCCCTCAGGCACCCCACCCCGTACACCACGCTCCGCCACGGCGAGATCGAGCGCGTCCCCTCGTCGTAGCGGGTACGCGCCGGCCGCTCCCCCACCGGCACGCCACCGCGCAGGAGCCAGGCGAGGACTTGCTGGTCGAACACGAAGTCGTCGGAGAACTCGGCGAGCGGCATCGCCCGCAAGAGCTCGGCACGAAAGGCGCGGGCCCCGGTGTGAAGGTCGGTGTGCGCCGAGCCGAAGCGCCAGTTGGCAAGCCCGGTGAGGGCGCGGTTGCCGAGACGTCGCCAGCCGGGGATGACAGAGGGGTCGGCGAGGAAACGCGAGCCGAGCGCCGCCGGGGCGTCATCGAGCGCGTCGAGCAGCGCGAGGACGTCGGCGGTGGCGTACTGGCCATCGCCGTGGAGCAGGGCGACGCGCTCGGCGCCCGCGTGGAGCGCCGCCGCGTAGCCTGACTTCTGGGCCGCGCCGTAGCCCCGGTTCTCCGGGTGACGGATCCCGCGCACCCCGTAGGGCAAGCGGAGCGCCGGCTCGCTCCCGTCGTCGACCACGATCACCAGGAAGCCGGCCGGGATCTCCGACAGCACCCGGTCGAGGGCCGGCTGGGTATCGAGCGTCGGGAGCACCAGCGCGTTCACCGCGACACGTCGCGCCAGCGCGCGCGCGCCGTCCACAGGCGCCGCAACATCGCCCACTCGCCGAGGCTCCA
>VGRQ01000264.1 GCA_016875315.1 Deltaproteobacteria bacterium
CGCGCCCGAGGGCACCGTCGTCGACGCGACCGACTGCGACGACGCCGCCGCCGCCGTCAACCCTGCCGCTACCGAGGTGTGCAACGCCATCGACGACGACTGCGACGGCCTCGTCGACAACGACGCCGCCGACGCCGCCACCTGGTACGGCGACGGCGACAGCGACGGCTACGGCGACGACTCCCGCCTCGAGTACGCCTGCGAGGCGCCTCCCGGCAGCGTGGCCGGCGGAGGCGACTGCGACGACACCGACGCCGCCTACAACCCCGGCGCCACGGAGAGCTGCACCGACACCGAGGACTACAACTGCGACGGCAGCATCGGCTACGCCGACGCCGACGGCGATGGCTGGGCCGCCTGCGACGAGTGCGACGACAGCGACGCCGCGGTGAACCCCACCGGCACCGAGCTCTGCGACGACGTCGACAACGACTGCGACGGCAGCATCGACGAGGCCGACGCGGCCGACGCCGCGAGCTGGTACGCCGACGCCGACGCCGACGGCTACGGCAACGCCGCGTCGAGCACCCTCTCCTGCGACCCCGTCGCGGGCTCGGTGGCCGACAGCACCGACTGCGACGACGCCGTCGACACGGTGAACCCCGGCGCCACCGAGAGCTGCAACGGGGTTGACGACGACTGCGACGGCACCGTCGACGACGGCGCCACCGACGCCACGAGCTGGTACACCGATGCCGACGGCGATGGCTACGGCGACGAGACGAGCACCACCCTCGCCTGCGACGCACCCAGCGGCAGCACCGCCACCGGCGGCGACTGCAACGACGCCGACGCCGACTACCACCCCGGCGCCTTCGAGGACTGCACCGACACCGAGGACTACAACTGCGACGGGTCGGTGGGCGACGCCGACAACGACGGCGACGGCTACACCGCCTGCGAGGACTGCGACGACACCGACGCCGCGAGCTACCCCGGCGCCGACGAGACTTGCGACGGGGTCGACAACGACTGCGACGGCACCGTCGACGAGTCGGCCATCGACCCGCTCACCTGGTACGCCGACGCCGACGGCGACGGCTTCGGCAACGCCACCAGCACCGCGACCGCTTGCGATGCCCCCACCGGCTACGTGGCCGACAGCAGCGACTGCGACGACTCCCGCGACGACGTGAGCCCTGCGGGCATCGAGGTGTGCAACAACGTCGACGACGACTGCGACGGCACCATCGACGAGGGCGACGCCGCCGACGCCCTGACCTGGTACAGCGACGCCGACGGCGACGGCTACGGCTTCACGCCGAGCACCACCACCGCCTGCAGCCAGCCGAGCGGCTACGCCGCCGCCCACGGCGACTGCGACGACGGCGACGCCGCCTACAACCCGGGCGCCACGGAGAGCTGCACCGACACCGAGGACTACAACTGCGACGGCAGCGTCGGCTACGTCGATGCCGACGGCGACGGCTGGGCCGCCTGCGAGGAGTGCGACGACAGCGACGCGGCGGTGAACCCCGGGGCCAGCGAGGTGTGCAACGACGTCGACGACGACTGCGACGGTAGCATCGACATCGGCGCGACCGACGCCAGCACCTGGTACACCGACGCCGACAGCGACGCCTACGGCGACGATGCCAGCGCCACCCTCGCCTGCGACATGCCGGCCGGCACCAGCGCCGTGGGCGGCGACTGCGACGAGTCTGACGCGTCGATCAACCCCGGCGCCACCGAGGTGTGCGACGGCATCGACCAGGACTGCGACGGCATCGACCAGGACTGCGACGGCACCGCCGACGACGGCCTGGGCAGCTCCACCTGGTACGCCGACGCCGACGGCGACACTTACGGCGACGCGAGCACCAGCTACACCGGCTGCGCCCAGCCTACCGGCTACGTGAGCGACAGCGACGACTGCGACGACACCGACGCGGCCGTCAACCCGGCGGCCATCGAGACCTGCAACGCGGTCGACGACGACTGCAACGGCCTCGTCGACGACGGCGGTGTCTGCTCCGACTGCGAGGTCGAATACTACGGCAGTGACGACGTTCCCTACCTGTTCTGCCACGGCGACCGGCGGGCCTGGAGCCGCGCCGCGCTGGAGTGCGCCGGCTACGGCTACACCATCGTCACCATCGACGACGACGCCGAGAATAGCTGGGTGACCAACACCGCCGACAGCTACGAGAGCGGGCGGTGGTGGATCGGCCTCAGCGACCGCGACACCGAGGGCACCTTCGCCTGGTTCAGCGGCGCCAGCGTGTCGTACACCAACTGGGCCTCGGGCGAGCCCAACGACCCGGGCGGCCAGGCCGACTGCGTGGCCTTCGGCCGGACCGCCGTCGAGACCTGGAGCGACGAGCAGTGCCACGCCGCCCGGCCCTTCGTCTGCGAGGGTGGCTAGGCGACGACGGATCCCGGGCGACTCCCCGGCGGCACTACGCTATGATGTGACGATCCGGAGTCTCGCATGGAGAACCGTCGCCAGTTCCTTCAGCGCGCCCTCTTCGGCGCGGCCGTCGCGGCCGTGCCGGGCGTGGCCGTCGCGAGCGAGCTTCATCCTGGCTTCCTCTTCCACCCGCTCGGCCCCGGCGCCGACCTCGGTCTCGGCTGGTCGCTCACCGCCATCTACCCGCCGCACGAGGGCGCCATCACCCTCAACCTCGCCCACGACAGCGGTCGCACCGCCCGCATCGACGCCTGCCTCCGGGCCGGCGAGCCCCGGGGGCCCGCGTCCACCGCCCTGCTCGACTTCATCGTGATGGACGGCGGCGACGGCAACGCGCCGATGGACGAGTCCCTCGGGCGCGTGGCCCGCCGCCTCGCCGCCGTGGCCGCCGAGAACGAGGGCGCGAGCCTCGACCGCATCGCCCAGCTCGCGCCGCACGCGGAGCGGGTGTGGGCGCATCCCGAGTCGATGTCCAAGGCCTCCACCACCCTCCGTCCCAGCCTCGCGAGCGCATGAGCGAACCCACCTTCGAGCTTGCCGAGCGCCGCGTGCGCCTGTCGGTCGACGAGTCGGTCTACGACCTCGACGTGATCATGGGCGCGGCCTACCTGTTCATCGACCGCTGCTACGTCTACCTCGACCGCGAGGCCGACCGCCGCGTGTCCGTCGTCTTGCGCACGCGCGAGGCCACCACCGAGGCGGCGCTGGAGCAGCTCGCGGGCCACTTCGCCAACGAGCTGCTCAACCAGGCCTTGCGCAAGAACATCGGCGAGGCCAACGCCAAGATCCGCGAGTTCATCATGGCGCGGGCGCTGTTTAGCGCCGAGGGCCCCTCCACCATCGACAAGCTCCTCGCCGAGCTCGACGCCGAGGAGATGGCCACCGACGACCTCGACATCCCCGTGCCCTGGGAGAAGCCCCCCGGTGCCTGAGGCCCTGCGCTTCCACAAGTCGCTCTACAGCGAGGCGGCGATCCGCAGCGCGGCGGCCCGCTTCGCCCAGCTTGGCCAGCTCGAGGTGATCGAGGCCGACGCCGACTGGCTGGTGGCCGTGTCGCCGGTGCGCGAGTCGATCCGCGAGCGACTGGGCGACGAACTCGCAAACCACGCGCTCTTCGAGACGATCCTCGAGCGGAAGGGCGTGTCGCCGTGATGAACACCGCGCTCGCCGTCGATCCCGGCACGCTCGACCGCGAGAAGGTGGGCTTCTTCCGCTACGCGCTCGTCGGCGAGAAGGTGTTGCTGACGAACGACGCCGGCGAGCACCTGTTCCTCGCACCGGGGGACTTCCGCCGTTTCATCGCGGGACAGATCGGCCCCGACGACGCGCTCTACGAGCCCCTGCGCCGCCGCTACTTCTTCAAGCACGACTTCGACGCGCACGCCCTGGCCGACAAGATCCGCCGCAAGAAGGCCTTCCTGTCACACGGCCCGCACCTGCACGCGATCGTCACCTCGCTGCGCTGCAACATGTCGTGTAAGTACTGCCACGCCAGTCGCACCGGCATGGAGGCCGTCGACACCGACATGCCCCTCGACGTGGCCCGGAAGGCGGTCGACTTCGCCTTCCGCGTACACACGCCGGTGCTCGGTTTCGAGTTCCAGGGCGGCGAGCCCACGGTCAACTGGCCGGCCATCGAGTTCATCGTCGACTACGCGCTGGAGAAGAATCGCTACGAGAAGAAGGAGCTGATCTTCTCGGTGGTCACCAACCTCACCTTCATGACCGACGAGAAGGTGAAGTTCTTGCTCGACAGGGGGGTGATGATCTGCACCTCCCTCGACGGGCCCCAGGACTTGCACGACCAGAACCGGGGCATGACCGGCAAGGGGTCGAGCTACGCCGCAGTCGACGAGTGGATGGCGAAGATCAACGCCGAGTACGTGCGGCGCGGTCGCGACCCGGACTTGTTCCACGTCGACGCGCTGATGACCACCACCCGGGCCTCGCTGTCGCGCGGGAAAGACATCGTCGACGAGTACATGCGCCGCGGCCTGCGCAGCGTACACTTGCGGCCGTTGAACCCCTTTGGTTTCGCGGTGAACACCTGGAAGCTCATCGGCTACTCGATGCCGGAGTTCCTCGAGTTCTACCGGCGCACCCTCGACTACATCATCGAGCAGAACCGCCGGGGCACCTTCATCCAGGAGCGCATGGCGAGCGTCTTCCTCACCAAGATGCTCACCCCCGACGAGCCCAACTACTCCGACTGCCGCAGCCCCTGCGGCTCGGGCTCGGCCCAGCTCGCCTACAGCTACGACGGCAACATCTACACCGACGACGAGGGCCGGATGGCGGCCCACATGGGCAACGACTTCTTCCGCATCGGCCACGTCGACACCTCCTCGGTCGACGAGGTGCTGCGCCACCCCACGGTGAAGGCGCTGGCGGTGGCCTCGATCCAGGACGCGCTGCCCGCCTGCCACAGCTGCGCCTTCAAGCCCTCGTGTGGCATCCAGCCGCTGCACAACTACATGTTCGACGGCGACATCTTCGGCCAGCGGCCCCTCTCGCGGAAGTGCCAGGAGTTCTACGGGGTGCAGCAACACCTCTACGAGCTGCTCAGCCGCGACGCCGACGGCAGCCTCGAGCGCATCTTTCGCCGGTGGACCATCCAGAGGTCGCGGCCCGGCACCATCCCTTACGTCCCTCCCGGGGAGGCAAACGCATGAGCACCAACGACGACAAGAAGCCCACCACGCCCTTCGCTGGCCTGAAGGCCGGCGCTGACTGGCAGGCCGAGGCGGAGTTCCCGGTGCTCAAGCGCCAGGCCCTCCACCTCCTGCAGCCCCGCGAGCTCGACGCCGCCAACCAGAAGGGCGACGCCGTGGCCCAGTCGCTCCTGCTCCTCCAGGCCACCGCCGGCGAGATCGAGCTCGACCCGGCCTTCCTCGATCGCAAGGGGAACCCGCCCGAGAGCACCGCCGTGCTCCTCGCCCAGCACTGCTCGCACGGCAGCCACGGTTCGCACGGCAGCCACGGCTCGCACGGCAGCCACGGGTCGCACGGCAGCCACGGCTCGCACGGCAGCCACGGGTCGCATGGTTCCCATGGCAGCCACGGATCGCACGGCTCCCACGGATCGCACGGTTCGCATGGCTCCCACGGTTCGCACGGAAGCCACGGTTCGCACGGGCAGTGGTAGCCCGGCGCGGGCCACGCGCTGGTCCGACTCGCTGATCCTCGTCGTCACCCGGCGCTGCGACCTGCGCTGCGCCTACTGTCCCACGGTGAAAGACGGCGAGCCCGACCTCTCGCCCAGCGACGCCCTCCGCGCCGTCGACCTCTTCGTGTCGCGACACGGCGGGGGCGACTGCAAGCTCTTCGGCGGCGAGCCGCTGCTCGTGCCCGAGGCGGTGGAGGCGGTGATCCGCCACGCGCCCCCGAGCGTCAACGTCTACCTGTCCACCAATGGCAGTCACCTGTCGCGACACTGGATTGACATACTGCACGCCTTCCCCGGGGTCACGCTCACCGTGTCGCTCGACGGGGCTGCCGCCGACCACGACGGGCTCCGTCGCGGCGCGCGCACCTACGACACCGCGATCCGCTGGCTCCCCGAGCTGCTGCGACTGCCGCGGTTCGTCGTCACCCAGACCATCGCGCCGAGCACGGCGGCGCGGGCGGCCGAGAACTTCAGGCACCTCCGCTCGCTGGGCCTGCGCAAGTTCAACCTGCTCCCGGGCTACTTCCTGCCCTGGACGGAGGCACAACTTGCCGCCTTGCGCGCCAGTTTCGACGCCATCGCCGAGGATTTCGAGTCGGCCTGGGCCGGGGGCGAGCGCCTGTACCTGCGCAACCTCTTCGTCCGCGCCCCGACGCCCTTCTACAACACCGGCTTCGTGGTCGACAGCGACGGGCGCATCTACCCCAACAACCTCGTCCTGGCCGGCGCCTTCGACTCGCTACGGGCCCACACCTCCATCGGCACCCTCGACGCGCCGCCCTCGCCCGATCGACTGGCCGAGGCCACCGCCGCGGCCCCGGCGGTGCTCGAGGCGGCGGTGGGCGCCCGGGTGATGGAGTGTACCCGCCGCGCCGACGCCGAGCTCACCCGCCTCTGCAACCGCCTCTACCCGGCCTACTTCGACATGCGAGCCCGCGCGTGACGCCGCCCTGGGTACACCCCGACACCGGCCAGGTGATGCGGCGGCTGGAGTTCCACGTCACCTACCACTGCCCGGAGCGGTGCAGCTTCTGCTCCGAGGACCACCGGATGAAGGCATACAACGCCTTCCCGGTCACCTTCGGGCGGGTGGCGCGCGTGCTCCGCGAGCAAGCCGAGCGGGGCGTGGAGGCCGTGCACTTCACCGGCGGGGAGCCGACGATTCACCCCCAGTTCGTGGAGATCCTCGCGCTCGCGAAGAAGCTCGGCCTGCGCACGAGCATCGGCACCATCGGCACGCGACTGGCCGACCCGGCGTGGGCCCTGGCCGCCATGCCCTACCTCGACGAGGCACTGTTCTCGCTGCACGGGCCCGAGGCGCAGACCCACGACCTGCTCGCCGGCCGGGCCGGGAGTTTCGACCGCGTGATTCGCGCCATCGACAACGCCCGTCGTAAGCCGGGATTCCGCCCGTTCATCAACACCGTGCTCGTGCGCCAGAACGCGGCCCAGCTTGCCGACACCGTCCGCCTCGCCGCCGCGCACGACGCGGCGCTG
>VGRQ01000265.1 GCA_016875315.1 Deltaproteobacteria bacterium
TACAATTCCACCCCGGCAGGCCGCCGTGGCACGAGCCGGGCACCGGCGCCGAGTCTAGGACTCAGCGCGCCGGGACCGAGGTGGCCCTCTCCCGCCGCCAGAAGCTCCCGAGGTCGATCTCGTGCGGGAAGGGCGCCAGCACCTTGCGGGCGTCGTCGAGGGCCGAGTCGATGAGGAGCGCGCCCTGCGGCGTGCACGCGTACACCTCCACCGAGCGTGCCGCAGGGTCGACGATCCAGACATGCTTGACGCCCGCGGCCGCGTAGGTGGGGAGCTTCACCGCGCGGTCGCGAGCCTGCGTGCTTCGCGACAGGATCTCGCAGGCCCAGTCGGGCACCACGGTTATCGGGTTCTCGTCCAGAAAATCGGGCTCCTCCGCCACCTGCCAGCCCGCGATGTCGGGCACGTAGAGCTTGTCGGCGAACTCGACCTCCGGCTCGACCTCGAACCACCAGCCGCGCCCCCCGTCGAGGATGTCGCTCCCGCCGAGTCCCCGCCGCAGCTTCCACGCCGCGCGCGAGTGCCGAGTGCTCGGCCGCCCCATCGTCCTGAGCCACCCCGGGCCAAGGATCTCACCCGTCACCCCCTCGGGCAAGGCCAGGATCTCGGCGTACAGCTCGTCGAAGGTCGGCAGCTTCCGGGCAGGCTCGGCCATGGCACGAACCTACACTCCGGCGCCGCCTCCTGGCAACCCCCGGGATAGACCCCCCGGCGCATGCGCATCGGCCTGTTCCGCCACGGTGTCGCCGAGGACGTGGCCCGGAGCGACTTCGACCGCCGCCTCACCCCGGCCGGCCGGGCCGAGGTGGCCCGCGTGGGCGAGCTGGTGTACCGCGCCGGCTATCGTCCCGGCTGCATCCTGCACTCCCCGCTGGTCCGCGCCGTGCAGACCGCCGACGTGCTCCGCGATCGCTGGCCCGACATCCCGGTGAGCACCCTCGACGCGCTGGCCTACCCCTCGCTCGACGACATCCTCCGCCAGATCGCCGGCCTGGCCGACCCGATGCTCGTGGGGCACGAGCCTACCCTCGGCAACCTCGTGGCCCGCCTGGTCGGCGCACCCTCGGGGGCCACGCCGCTCGAACGCTCGGCCTTCGCCCTGCTCGACGTCGACCGCATCCCCACGCTGCGCCCCGCCATGCTCCGCGCCTTCGTCCACCCGGCGCTGGCCCCGCCCGCCGGTTAGCCCGGGCCCCTCCCGGGTTCCCCGCCCATGGCCGTCAACCGCGCCGGCATCGTCGACAAGAACTTCGTCGCCCACCTCGCGGGCCTCCCCGAGGGCGCCCCGCGCCACGGCCTCGACGCCCCGGTGCGCGAGTGTACCTCGCTCAGCGCCCGCCTCGCGCTGGCGATGTATCAAACGCAGGTAGAGTCACGACACCTCGACCTCGCCGCGCGCGCGCTGAAGGCCCGCAACGAGTGTTTCTACACCATCGGCAGCTCCGGCCACGAGGGCAACGCCGCCGTGGCCGCCGCCAGCCGCCCCACCGACCCGGCCTTCCTTCACTACCGCTCGGGCGCCTTCTTCATCCAGCGTGCCCGCCAGGTGCCCGGTTCGAGCCCGCTCTTCGACGTGCTCCTCGGGCTGGCCGCGAGCAGCGACGAGCCCATCGCGGGTGGCCGTCACAAGGTGTTCGGGCACGCCGACCTCGAGATCCCCCCGCAGACGAGCACCATCGCCAGCCACCTGCCGAAGGCGGTGGGCGCCGCCCTCGGACTCGTCGACGTGGCGCGCACCGCCGAGGAGGCCGACTACCCGCGCGACGCCATCGTCATCTGCACCTTCGGCGACGCCTCCGCCAACCACAGCACCGCCGTGGGCGCCATCAACCACGCCGAGTGGCAGGCGCAGCGCGGCGCCGACTGCCCGGTGCTCTTCGTCTGCGAAGACAACGGGATCGGCATCAGCACGCCCACCCCTGAGGGCTGGATCCACGCCAACTTTGGAAACCGCGCCAACCTCGGCTACGTGCAGGGCGACGGCCTCGATCTCGCCGACGCCTACGACGCCGCCGAGGCCGCCGTGCGCTGGGTGCGCGTGTACCGGCGCCCCGGTTTCTTACACCTGCGCACCGTCCGCCTGCTCGGCCACGCCGGTAGCGACGTGGAGACAACCTACCGGACGCCCGCCGAGATCGCGGCGGTCGAGGCGATGGACCCGCTGCTCCGCACCGCCGCGCTGCTCGTGGGCGAGGGCTGGATCCGCGCCGCCGACGCGGTGGCCATCTACGAAGACGCGCGCGCCCGCATCGCCGCGCTCGCCGAGGAGGCCATCCGGCGCCCGAAGCTGCGCACCGCGGAGGAGGTGATCGCCCCGCTGGCGCCGCACTCCCCCGGAGCGGTCCGGGCCGAGGCCACCAGCCCCGCCGACCCCGACGCGAGGCTCGCCCACTGGGGCGGGGAGTTGCCCGAGGCCGACAAGCCGCGCCACTTGGCCGTGCAGATCAACCGCGCGCTGCACGACGCGATGCTCAAGTACTCGCATATGCGGATGATGGGCGAGGACATCGGCAAGAAGGGCGGGGTGTATCACCTCACCGCCGACCTCCAGAAGCGCTTCGGCGCCAACCGGGTGATCGACACCCTGCTGGATGAGCAGAGCATCCTCGGCATGGCGCTGGGGCACGCCCACGTGGGGCTCTTGCCCGTGCCCGAGATCCAGTACCTGGCCTACTTCCACAACGCCTGCGACCAGGTGCGCGGCGAGGCCTGCTCGCTCCAGTACTTCTCGCAGGGCCAGTTCCAGAACGGCATGGTGGTACGCATGGCCGGCTACGCCTACCAGAAGGGCTTCGGCGGCCACTTCCACAACGACAACAGCATCGCGGCGCTGCGCGACATCCCCGGCCTGGTCATCGCCTCCCCGGCCCGGGGCGACGACGCCGCCGCCATGCTCCGCACCTGCCTCGCGATGGCCGAGGTCGATGGCGCCGTGTGCCTCTTCATGGAGCCCATCGCGCTCTACATGACCAAGGACCTCCACGACGACGGCGACGGGCTCTGGAACAGCGACTACCCGCCACCGGGCCACCACGTGCCCCCCGGCAGCGCCCGGCTCTACGGCAACGGCCAGGACTTGACGATCCTCACCTGGGCCAACGGGCTGTACATGAGCCTGCGCGCCCAGAAGCGGCTGGAGGCCGAGGGCATCCGGGCCCGCGTGCTCGACCTGCGCTGGGTGGCGCCGCTGCCGGTGGCCGACATGCTCGAGGCGGCCGGCGCCACCGGCAACGTGCTGGTGGTCGACGAGTGCCGCCGCACCGGTGGCCTCTCCGAGGCCATCTACGCCGCCCTCGTCGACGGTGGATACCGGGGCAAGCTCGCGCGCGTGGCCGGCCACGACGTGTACATCCCCCTCGGCGCAGCGGCCAACCTGGTACTGGTCCAGGAGGCCGACATCCTCGCGGCCGCGCGCGCCGCCGTCGCCAGCGGAGAGCACTGAGCCATGAGACGTATCATCCTGGTTTGCCCCGGTCGTGGCAGCTACGGTCGCGACACGCTGCGCTCGATTCCCCGGGGACCGGTCGTGGAGGCCGCCGACGCGTTCCGTGCCGCCCTCGGCCGCCCCACGCCCACCGAGATGGACGCGACGGATACCTTTTCCTCGCGACTGCACGTGGCCGGGGAGAACGCGTCGATCCTCACCATGACCGCCGCCCTGGCCGACCGGGAGCAGCTCCGCGAGGTGGAGGTGGTGGGCGTGGTGGGCAACTCGATGGGCTGGTACACCGCGCTCGCGGCGGCCGGGGCGCTCTCGCTCCAGGATGGCTTCCGCCTCGTGGAGACCATGGGGCAGTACCAGGCGAGCAATGTCATCGGCGCGCAGCTCCTCTACCCGCTGGTCGACAACGAGTGGCGGCGTTTTCCCTCGCCCGAACTCGAACTGATACTCGATGATACAGCCGAGATGTATCACTCGATCCACCTCGGCGGCCAGGCGGTGCTCGGCGGGAGCACCGAGGCGATCAACGGCGCGATGAAGCGGCTCCCACCCCGCAAGATCGGCGATCGCGACGCCCCGATGATCTTGCCGCTGCACAGCGCCTTCCACACGCCACTGATGGCGCCCACCGCCGCGCGCGCCCAGCATGATCTCGCCGACCTCGGCTGGCAGTCCCCCGCCGTGCCGCTGGTCGACGGCCATGGCACCGTCCACTGGCCGCGGCACGGTAGCCCGGCGGCCCTGCGCGCGTACACGCTGGGCCCCCAGGTCACCGAGCCCTACGACTTCGGCCTCGGCCTCGTCACCGCGCTGCGCGAGCTCGCGCCCGACGCGATCGTGCTGCTCGGCCCCGGCGGCAACCTCGGCGGCGCGGTGGGACAGGTGCTCGCCCGCGAGGGCTGGCGCGGCGTACACGACAAGGCGAGCTTCCTCGCCCTCCAGGCGCGCGAGCCCTTCGTGCTGGCGATGAATCGTCCCGAGCAGCGGGCGCGGGTCGCGTGAGCGACGCCGAGCTACTCGCCGAGGCGCTCGGCCTGAAGGATCTCGACCGGGCCGGGTGGAAGCGCGTGGGGGTGTCGCGACCGGAGTCGGTAGCCGCGCACAGCTGGTCGATGGCGCTGGCCGCGCTCATCCACTGCCCGCCCGGGCTCGACCGGGAGCGCGTGCTGGCCATGGCCATCCTCCACGACCTCGCCGAGGTGCGCGTGGGCGACATCACGCCCCACGATGGCGTGCCCCGCGGGGAGAAGAAGCGCCGCGAGCGCGAGGCGGCTGGATCGCTCCTCGCCGCTCACCCGGAGCTACTGGCCCTGTGGCTGGAGGCCGACGCGGGCCAGACCGCCGAGGCGCGATACATCAAGGAACTCGACAACTTGGACATGGGTTTCCAGGCTGAACGATACATGAAGCATGGGCACGATGTATCAGAGTTCCTCGACGCCACAGCGGCCGTCCGCCGCGCGTGGGCCGGTCGTTGAACCTCGGCACGAACCCCGGCGCGACATCGCGAGCGAGAGCCGCTATAGTACGGCGGCTCCCCCGGAGTCTGGAATGCGCCCCATCCTCCCCGTGATCGGCCTGCTGGGCCTCGCCACCCTCGCCTGCGTCGGCCCGGCCGACACCGACGACACCGAGAAAGACGGGCCCTTCGAGGCCGACGCCGACACCGATGCCGACGGCGACACCGACACCGACACCGACACCGACACCGACACCGACACCGACGGCGACACCGACGCCGATACCGACAGCGACTCCGATACCGACAGCGACTCCGACAGCGACACCGAGGTCGACCCCGACGATCGCGATGACGACGGCGACGGTTGGACCGAGAACGAGGGTGACTGCAACGACACCCGGCCCGGCATCAACCCCGACGCCGAGGAGGACTGCAATGGCCAGGACGACGACTGCGACAGCCTCGTCGACGAGGGCGATGCCTGCGGGGAGATCGGCGGCGACACGGCCCTGGCCTACCTGGTGATGAGCGGCGAGTGGAGCATGCCCAGCAACCGGTTCGGCAGCATCGACGTGGGCTACGCGGCCTACGCCATCCTCACCGGCGACTACGTGTGCGACATGCGGGTGGAGTACGACGAGGTGGGCGACGGCCAGGCCGGATGCCCCGATTGTGACTGGGCCTTCGAGGTGTCGCCCAACCCCCAGCCCAACTCCGGCTCCCTCTGCAACGACCTGTTCGTCCCCGGCAGCGCCGACCCCGGCTACTCGCTCTTCGGGCTCTACGACGCCTCCTCGATGTGGATTGGCGACGGCCGCATGGACGGCGTCGGCACCAACCCCGCGTACACCTACGAGGGCGGCTCGACGGACTACTACCTGGGCCAGACCTTCTTCGTCCACTACACCTACGGCCGCTACGACGGCTGGTACTTCCAGGCCTGGAATCTCCCCGACTACGGCTACTACCAGATCTACGGCGACAGCGAGGCGGCCTCCTGGGCTCGCTTCATCACCTCGAGCGGTAGTCCGATTTACTACTACTATTATTACTAGCCCGGCGGCCAGCCCAGCGAGCGCCCGCCGAGCAGGTGCAGGTGCAGGTGGAACACGCTCTGCCCGGCCCCCGCGCCGTTGTTGATGGCCACCCGGTAGTCCACGAGCCCCTCGCGGCGGGCCACCTCGGCCACGGCGAGCAGGCACTTGCCGAGGATCTCCGCGTGCTCCGCCCCGGCGTCGCTGAGCTTCGGCAGGGGCAGCTTTGGACACACCAGCACGTGGGTGGGCGCCTGGGGGTTGATGTCGCGGAAGGCGATGATGTCGTCGGTCTCGTAGACGATCTTCGCCGGGATCTGGCGCGCGGTGATCTTCTCGAAGAGGGTCAAGCGGGGCCTCGGGTGGGCCCGGCTAGTAACTGGCCCGCAGCGGCAGGATGAGGATGCCGTCCTTGTAGGCGGGCCCGGCCACGATGAAGGTGCCATCGCGATTGATCGTCACCGTGGTGTCGATGAGCTTGCCCTTCTTGCCGTCGATCTCCACGCGCACGCGAGCGCGGCTCTCGTCGAGCGACACCAGGGCCACGCCGAGCTTGCGGTCGCCCTCGATCGTCACGCTCTGCTCCCCGCCCACGACGAGGTCGATGTTCTGGGTGGAGAGCAGGCGGTAGCCCTTGTACTTCAGGTAGCGGAACTGGCTGGCCAGCGGTTGGAGGCGCGGGTCGATCCCCGTCTCGCTGTCGGTGGCATGCACCACGTGCACCGTGATGCGGGCCTTCGACGACGCCGGCCGCGACTCGCTGCTCCCCGGGCCGGCGAGAGCCTCGGCGGGCGCGAGCCCGCCCGCCGCGAGCAGACCGGCGAGGAAAAGGGCGCGCATCAGCTCTCTTCCTCGACGAAGATGATGGTGGGGCCACCCTCCTCGAACTGCATCACCTGGGCCACGGCGCCGTCGGCCACCACCAGGTCTTCTACTTCGGCCTGGTTGAACTGCGCGAGGGCGATCATCGGCGCGCCGACCTCGGCGGTGACCGCCTGCGGCACCTTGCCGGACCACGGCCCGAACACCGCCAGCAGGAGCGCGGCGGCCATCGCGAGCGCGGCCAACCCGGCGCCGC